>NZ_JBQSYL010000026.1:0-71544 GCF_052379245.1 Glutamicibacter sp. AOP12-B1-11
CGAAATATCCTGGCGCGGATCATGCCCAGTTCTTCGCCGAAGTCCTGCACGGCGAAGGCCGCGGAGCGCGGCTGGGTGCCCAGTGCATGCGCCGCCTGTGTCAGAGCGCTCTCGTAGGCGGCCAGCAGGCGGTCGATCGTCGGGCAGGGCACCGCCAAGTGCCGGGCGAGGCCCTGGATGATCTTGGTGCGGTAGTAGTCTTCCCTCGGCATCCGCGGCACGTCCCAGCGGCCTGCGTCGTTGCGGAAGATCGGCCGAATGGGAATGGCGGAGAAGTCGAAGTAGCGCCCGTGGGCATCCGGTTCGGAGAAGGGGTCCACGAGCAGCGAGGCGTAGCGCACGTAGACGAGGTACTCCTGGTGGATGGCCGGCAGCTGCTCGAATGCCGCCACCTGCTCCGGGTCGATGCTCTGCGGGTGGACCGGGT
This sequence comes from Glutamicibacter sp. AOP12-B1-11, assembly GCF_052379245.1. Lineage (NCBI taxonomy): Bacteria > Bacillati > Actinomycetota > Actinomycetes > Micrococcales > Micrococcaceae > Glutamicibacter > Glutamicibacter sp. AOP12-B1-11. The sequence continues at coordinate 428 of NZ_JBQSYL010000026.1, forward strand.
AGCCGTCCTGGAGCATGAAGGCCAGCAGGTTGACTCCCTTCCCGCCCAGCGCGGCGATGATGGCCGAAAGCTCGCGCCACTGCTGGACCATGGCGTGGATCATGGATGGGGTGACCGGCCCCTCTGGGTAGAGCTTGTAGACGTACTGCGTCGGCGGCTTCGCGGCGAACACGGCGCGCAGCGTGACCTCGTTCATGAACAGCGCCGGATGCACGTACAGCGAAATATTCCGCGCCTCGGCTTCGGCTGGCAGGCCGAGCACCGCCAGCTCGGTGCCCGCCGCCTCATGCACGGCGCGCAGCCGTTCCAGTCCCGGCGAGCTGCCGCGATTCGATGCGGCGTAGATGCGGGCCTTGGCTCCGGCGGTCAACACCGCGGCGCCCGGGTGTCCCTGCGGCCAGCGGGTGTCGCCCAGGTAGCTGGAGAAGCTGATCACCTCCGGGTCCGCGCCCCGGGCGTTGGCGTATTCGCGCACCAGTGACCCGGAGCCCAAGGTGGGCGAGAGCAGGACGATGCGTTCGAACCCGGCCAGCACCTCACCGGCCAGTTGGCGCAGCACCGGGAGGTAGGCATCCGCAGTGACCGCCAGGAGCAGCGTGTCCCATTCCCCGGCCACCGATCCGTACCCGTGGAAGACGTGTTCGATCTCCGCTTCCCCGGCCAGTGCCGCGTGGGCGAGGTTCTGCACCTCGGCGCGCACGGTGCCCGCAGTTGTCTCCAGCGCGGCGAAGAATGCCGCCGCGCGCTGCGATTCGCGGCCCGCAAGGCCCAGGGTCCCGGGGAGCCGCCCGAGCAGCACCGCGCTTTGCACGGCCACCGGACCGGTCCCGGCGATGAGGATATTTCCCAATTCGTCCATCTGCTAAACGTCTTTTCCTATTGAGCGCTGCTTCACGTACAGCGCGATGTCGAATACCTGGTCCGGCTGGCGGATGATGTCGACCAGCCGCCAGAGCGCCGGGTCGACCTGCTGCATCGGGTAGTTGAACAGCGATTTAAGCCCGTCCCCGAAGCGCATGGCCACCACGATGTCCTCGCGGGTCAGCGCATGCATCTGGTGCAACAGTTCGTATTTCACGCCCACCGTGGAGCTGATCACCACGTGGGTGGCCTGCGCGGTGAAGTCCAACTCGTGGAGCGCGCGTTCCTCCAGCCCGATGTCCAGGCCCTCGCCGAGCTGGGCCACGACCCGGCGCCCGAGCGCAATCGACTCAGCGTCGATGTCGATCCCGAGCGCGGACGCGCCGGTGAGCGAGGCGACGTTCAGCAGCGTCATCGGGAAGGATCCCGCGCCGACGAGCAACAGCTTGGAATCCCCGGTCAGCGCGACGGCCCCGAATTCCTTGGCGATGCAGGATTCGATATTGGCAAAGTATCCCTCCGCTCCTACCTGCCCCTCCAGCAGCCGCAGCGCGCGGTACTTCTCGATGACCGCCACGCAGCGCGCCGACTGGCAACGCAGTTGGTCCACCAGCTCATCCGTGCCGGCGGCCGCGGCAAGCTGGGCGAAGGGGGGCACGTTGCCCGGATCGGTGACGAAGCGCGCGTAGTCCGCCAGCAGCTCCTCGAGCTCGCCAGCGTGCCGGGTCGAGCCGTCGTAGCCGTCGGCCGCCGCGCTGAAGTGGCGCAGGAAGCCGCGCAGCGTGGCCAGCATGGCCTGCGCACCGGAGCTCAGCTCCGGGCTTGCGCCAATCGATATTTCAGTCATGGATATATGCCCTCCCCTCGGCCACGATGGCCACGTGTCCGGCGACGCGCAGCCCGGTTACCGTTCCGGAGCCGTAGTCGGCTTCCACGTCCATGCTGCCGCCGGGTTGCCGTACGCTGGCGCAGACCGGAGCGCGGTTCTTCGCGGCCAGGTACGCGCCGAGCGCGGCGGTTCCCGAGCCGCAGCTGCGTTCCCAGAGCAGGCTGCCCAGTGCGGGCACGTTGATCAGCGGGTCCAGCGCCCCGCGCGCCGGATCGTAGAGCATCACCCCGGCAACGGAGACGCCTTCGCTATTGCCCAGCTGCAAAGCCGCCTGTTCGGCGTGCTCGCGCAGCCCCTGGCCGTGGCCGGCGCACTCAATGACAAGGTGCACCGAATCCGCATACCGCACCAGGGCCGTTCCCGAGCGGGCTCCCGGGGACGGGTAGGGTTCGATGCTCAGCGGCAGCGGGCTCTCCAGCTGGCAGCGGTAGCCCGAATCCCGGGGCTCGACTCGGCAGCTCAGCAGCTCCTCGGCGCCCGAGGCTTCTAGAAAGAGTTCAACCCGGCCGGTCTGCCCCTGCCTCGAGGCGTGCAGCGCTGCCAGCGCCATCGCGGCGTTGGCGCAGAATTCGTCCCCTGCCATGTGCAGGCGCAACTGCGCCGCGGAGGATTCCGCCGGCAAGATGAACCCGACCTGTTCGGCATGCAGATGCTCGGCGCGCAACAACTGCTCCGCGATGGTGCGGTACTGCCGGGGCGGATGCTGGCTGGTGACCAGCACGGTGGTGTTGGATGTCGGGCTCAGCTTCGCGAAGTCCACTTCGGTGGTGCCCCTGGCCGCAGTGGAACGCGCGTATCTGCGTGCAGGCAGCGCGGAGGCGTGCCGGCGGCCGGTGTGGCGCGGGGTCCGGCGCAGCTGTGCTGACTGGCTCATGGGGCGGACAACCGGTCCGCGAGCAGCTCCACGCCGTCCACGGCCAGCGGGCCGGGTGAGGAATAGTAGTAGTTCAGCGGCACCACGGCCGCGTCCTCCTCGATGGCAGCGAGGCCATCGAGCTCGGGTCGATCGCGCAGCGCCTGGAGCACCTCCTGGTCGGTTTCCAGTGCCGAGGAACCGGTAGGCAGGTACATCGCGAAGACCTTGTCGGCGGCGCTGGCGATCAGTTCTTCCGTGGAAGGGTCGAAGTAGCGCTTGGGCACATCGCCGAAGGCATTCTCCAGGCCGAGCAGCTCCATCTGCTCCGAGACCAGCGATTCCCCTCCATAGGATCCGAGGCCGCCGGCGCTCGGCACGTATAGGGACAGCGCGCGCTCTCCGCTGCCCTGCTCAACGCGCGCCGCGGCGGCCGCTACACGCTCGCGCATGTCCTCCACCGCATTCTCGGCCGCCTGATCGGTGCCGAACAACTGGCCGTAGGACTGCACGTCACGGTAGATCTGCTCGAATCCGCTCACTCCTCCGGTGGAGCGGTCTTCGAATCCGGCGCAGTAGCCGCTCACGGTCAGCATCTGGACCCCGGCCTCGTCCAGTCGTTCGGCCAGGGAATCCAGATCGACTCCGGCTGCGATATCGGTGCCGATGACCACGTCGACTCCCGAACCAAGGATCATCTCGTAGGAGACGTCGTGCGAGTCCTCCGTGATCCGCTCGGCGTCCTCCACCACGGCCTTGGTGGCCGCGTCGAAAGGCACCTCCAGGCTGCCAGCGTAGTGCGTCAGCTTGTCGCCGGCTCCAGCTGCGGACAGCAGCGCCGGGGCCTCCGAACCGACCGCGAGCACGCTGCGCGGTGCCGCGTCGAACACCACCTCCCGGCCGCAGCTGTCCAGGGTGATGCTGCCGGCGGCCGATTCATTCTGCGCGCTGTTCACGGTTCCGCCGGGGACGGCGCAGGCGGTGGCCACGGCCAGGATGACGGCGGGCATGGCCACCATCCAAGGATTGATTCTTCTCATAGATCATTGCTCCATTCGGTGCGGCCAGGGCGGGGACCTTAGGTCTCTGAGTACGCCTTTTAGCCAACAATCGTAAACACTAATGAGAATCATTCTCAAAAGTCAAAACGATGACGGCCCGCCGTCTCCTTGAACCCACGCCAGCCCCGCTCGCCCGGATAGGCCGCAGCGCACCTCGGAACAAAAATAGATCGCCCGCCGTACCCGGAATTTCCGGGTACGGCGGGCGATCTCCTGGATATCCAGCCTAGAGAGGATCTGGCATTAAAGCCCTTCAGCGGTCAGCCAGGCCGAAGCGATATCGGCGGCCGACTTCTGGTCAACGGTGCTTTGCACATTCAGCTCAACCAGGGTCTCGGCACTCAGCTTTTCGCTAACCGGGTTGAGCACCTCGGCCAGATCCGCTGACAGCTCGGCGGAGACCACCGGAACGACGTTCGAAGCCAGGAACAGCGACTCGGGGTCTTCCAGCACCACGAGATCTTCGGTTTTGATGCGCGGGTCGGCGGTGAACACGTTGGCAATGTTCACCGTGCCGGCGACCAGATCTTCAACGGTGGTGTCGCCGGTCCCGGAGAAGTCAGCCTTCACTCCATAGACGCTTTCGAGCCCCTTAGGGCCATAGGGGCGTTCGGCAAGCTCCGGTGGCCCGCCGAGGGTCAACGGCTCGCTAACATTCGCCAAGTCCTTGATGGACTTCAGGTTATTTTCCTCAGCAAACGCCCGGGTCACGGTGTAGGAGTCCTGGTCAGAGGCCTCGGCCGCTTCAAGGACCGCCAGAGAATCCGGAAGCTCCGACGTCAGCTCGGTGTAGACCTCATCGGCGGCACGCGCTTCGGTGTCTTCCTTGAAGAATTGCAGCAGATTGCCGGTGTACTCGGGGAACACATCGATACTGCCCTCTTCGAGCTGAGGCATGTACGCGTCCCGCTGACCAATGCTGTACTTGCGTTCCACCTCTTTGCCGGCCCCTTCCAGCGCCTGGGCGTAGATCTCGGCAACGATCTCATTCGAGTAGTAGGCCTGCGAGCCGACAACAATCGTTTCTCCGCCGCCTTGTTCGGCGTTGCTCTCGGTTGCCAGCGGGTCTCCCCCTGCGCAACCAGCCAAGACAAGACTGCCCGCCAGCATTGCGGCTGCGCTCGGGATAGTGCGTTTCAGTTTCATGGCTTTTCCCTTTCCTGGGATGTCGAGTGACCTATTTTCGGGCTTGCATCTTCACCGGCGGTTTTGTCTGGGGCGAGCTTGCGCGGTGCCTTCTTCCTAGCTTTTCCCAGGCCCTCCGGAACTGCCGTCTTTTGAATCACGGCGAACAACAGGTCCAGGAGCAGCGCAAGCACCGCCACCATGAGCGCTCCGCCGAGAACCATGTCGAAGCGCCGCAGATTCAGTCCGGTAATAATTGGCAGGCCCAGCCCGCCAAGGTTCACGTAGGCCGCGATGGTCACCGTTGCGACCACTTGCAGCATGGCTGACCGGATTCCGCCTACGAGCAGCGGCAGGCCGAGCGGGATTTCAACCTTGAAGAGGATCTGCCACTCGGTCATCCCCATGGACCGAGCCGCGTCAAGGGCCTTGCGGTCTATGGCTTCAAACCCCGTATAGGCTCCGGCCAGCAGCGAAGGGATGGCCAGTAGAACAAAGGCGACCATGGCTGCTTCGGGTTTGTGCAGCACGCCAAAGAGCAGCACCAATAAGATCAGCAGGCCGAAGGAAGGTACCGCACGGGCAACACCCGCGGCGCCCACGGCGATCTCGCGCCCAATGCCGGTGTGCCCGATCGCCCAACCGGCAGGGATGGCAATGACTCCCGCAAGGAGCACCGCCGCCACCGTGAACAGCAGATGCTGGCCAAGCAATGCCTGCAGTCCCCCGCTGCCTTCCCACTGCTCTGGCGCGGAAATCCATTCAAGTGCCTTGGCAATCAGGTTCATGGCGACACCCGCGTTCTGGCCGCATGCGTGGCTTTTCGCTTTGGTTGCTTAATTTGACGTGTCCAAGGCATCAGCCATCGTCCGAGGAGGACTAAGAGTAGGTCGATGGCTAGGGCAATCAAGGCCACCGCAAGGATCCCCGAAAAGACTTCTTCGATGATGCGCCGCTGGAGGCCGTTCGTGAACAGGTATCCCAGGTTCGTCACACCCACCAAGATTCCCACGGTCGCTAGCGAGATGGTGCTGACCGCGGTGACGCGCAGTCCGGCGAGAATCACCGGACCGGCAAGCGGCAGGTCCACCTCGAAAAACCGGCGCCCGGGCCCGTAGCCCACGGCAGTTGCGGCCGCGCGCGCGGCAGGGTCTACGGAGTCCAGTCCGTCCACGACGCCGCGGACCATAATCGCAATCGCGTAAATGCTCAGTGCCACGATCAGGTTGGCTTCACTGATCGCGCTCATTCCGGTGAGCACCGGCAGGAGCATCAGCAACGCGAGCGAGGGGATGGTGTAGAGCAGGCCGGTGGTTGTCACTACCGGTCCGCGAACGATTCGAAATCGCCAAGCTACCCAGCCCAGCGGGATGGAAAGCAGGAATCCGATGACGATCGCTATCAGGCTCTGCCGCAAGTGCTCTAGCGACAGCGACCCGATGAGTCCCAGATTCTCGAGTATCCAGTTCACGCCTTGGATCCGTCCTCGACGAGTCTTCCCTGGGTCCGGCCTTGGGAATCCACGAGCACGGCACCGTGGGGCGTATTTTTGACGCTCAGTGCTCTGGCTCCACGGTCTGTGCCGATGAAGGAAGCCACGAACTCGTTGGCTGGGTTTTCAATGATTTCACTCGGGCTACCCACCTGCAGCTTCTGCGCACCGGCGGACAGGATCACCACCTGGTCGCCGAGGAGGAATGCCTCATCGATATCATGGGTGACGAAGACAATCGTCTTATCAAGTTCTTGTTGCAGCCGAATCAGTTCCTGCTGCAGTTCGGCGCGCACAATGGGATCGACGGCACCGAAGGGCTCATCCATGAGCAAAATATTCGGGTCAGAAGCCAAGCCACGGGCCACTCCGACACGTTGCTGCTGGCCTCCGGATAACTGGTGCGGGTATCGGTCAGCCATGGTTGAGGGCAGGCCTACGGTCTCCATAAGTTCCAGTGCCCGGGTTCGGGCAACCTTGCGAGATTTGCCTTCGAGCCGGGGAACCGTGGCGATGTTCTCTGCCACAGTGAAATGCGGGAGAAGCCCCGAGTTCTGCATGACGTAGCCGATACTGCGGCGCAGGCCCACCGCGGGCTTTGTGGATACATCCTGGTCGTCTATGCGGACCGTGCCGGCACTGGGGTCAACCATGCGATTGATCATGCGCAGCAGTGTCGTCTTGCCGCAACCAGAGGAACCCACGAATACGGTGGTGCGATGGGCTGGAATCGTCAGGCTGAAGTCCTCAACAGCCGTGGTGCCGTCTGGATAGTGCTTGGAAACGGTATCAAATTCGATCATGCACTGTTGCTCCCCACTAGCTCGTTGTGATCAGCTGCGTCGTGCCTGTGCATACATTGGCTCCTTGCGGTGGCGTTGAGCCTAATTCTGCCCTAAAAATCCGATGACGGCACGGCAGACTATGAATTGATTTTCGCTCGATCTTCGAGACAATACGCACTAAACCTTCAAGCCACATTAGGATCGACATAAACATAGTTACTACTTTTGGAGGAATATCTTGCTTATCCCCGCCGTTGTCCTAGCGTCCCTCTCGCTGACCACCGGGATTTTTACGGCCTCTGCGCCAGCGGTGACTGGCCCCGAAGCAGAATTACTGACAGAAATGTGGGATTCGGTGCTGACCCTCGATGCGGCCACCGGGTTGGTCCTTGACGAAAACATGCAGCAGGAATGGGTCTCAATGACGGTCGTGGACGTCCAAACAGGAAAAATTCTAAGTGAGACCACACTGACTCCTGGGCATGCAGGAACTCCGGTCCAGGTTCCGATATCGGTTCTTCCACTTCGAGATCGCTTGGGCTGGAATTAGTCGCTTTTCGTCGAAGACGGAATGCTCCGACCTCCACAACCGTTCGCTGGACGGAGCTTTGCCTGTTTCCATCGCACGATCATCGTTCTGATAAGCGCCACGAAGGACAGCGGGATCACCATTGCCCCGGCAGCCAGCGATAGATCAGCGGTGATTCGGAATACTCCAGCCTCAGGGAAAGCATCGCTCAGCAGCAGTGCCCATATGGTGCTTGGAATAATTCCCAGAGCCAGCGAGAGCAACGTGAACAGCAGAACGCTCACCCGAGTTGAAACGACGAATCCAAGGAACGCCATCAACCCAGCGAATCCGAGCCACGGCAGCAGCGGGAAACCCAGTGCAAACCACAAACCCGCGTCGAGATAAGTCCACCAAGGGGCACGGGCAAGCAACGGATCCACGACAAGCAACAAGATCGCCCATCCTGATCCGCAAAGCAGCGGCAGAAATCGCCATTTGTTTTTTGTTACCAGTTGATTGTTCCCGACACCGCGCGTTTGCTCAGAGATCTCCACGGATTCGTTCCTGTCGGGTTTTGAAAGTCTTAGTGATTGGACCTGCACCGAGGAGATGCGCTTCGATTGGAGCCTTGCCTATTCCGCGGGTGCTGCCGACTGTGGCCGAATCCAAGTTGCTGCCCTTCGTTGCGCTAGCCCACGAATGCTCATCCACGCGATAGCGAAGCAGAGCATGAGGAAGGCCAAAGCAGAGGCAAGCCCGGATACGAGGTCCAGCGCTTGGTAGAAAATTGCGCCGAGCGCCAGTACCACGAAGACCCCGCCGGCGGCGGAACCGATCGCGCCCATCAGCGCCTGGGAGTTTCCGGTAGCTGCGGGTCGCTTCTTCTCACGAATCGCCAGGGCGATGGTTGCCCCCGTGGCGGGAAAGACCGCGGCGATCGCGCCGATCCACGCGCCGTTGGCCAAGGCCAGCACCAGCCCCCCACCAATGCCGGACAGCGAGAACGGTGATTCCTTAGCCAGAATTGGCCAGAAAATTGCGGCGCCGAGCGCGGCGCCAAACACAATGCCGGCCAGGATCGCCAGCCCGAAGAGCGGCAAAGTGAACGATTCGGCCTTCTGCCCAGCAATTTTCACCATATGGTGATCATATGCGATTGCTATTTGACTTGTCGATATTTAATGCGTTGCAGTGATACGTCAGTCTTTGCCGGTTAGTCGTTCAGGTCGTTTGCCCCACGGACCCGAGCTTGGCGGTCAGGGAATCCCGCCGCTGCCAGCAGCCGAGCAGGCCCAGTCTGGGGAGCAGCAAGCTAACTGAACTCTGCGCCCGGATCGTTAACATGGCCCGAGCATCGGCAGAGTTCCTTGCCTTGGATACACGAAATGCCCCAAACCGCTGGTGGTTTGGGGCATTTCGAGGATTGAAGCTTAGGCTTCGAGCACTACCGGAACGATCATCGGACGGCGGCGCAGCTTGCGCGACACCCACGAACCGATGACGCGGCGCACGATCTGCTGCAGCTGGTGGGTGGAGTGGTTTGGATTGTTAGCCACTGCCTCCAAGATCGCTGCGGCGATCTTTGGCTTGATCTCGTTGAAGACCGCATCGTCCTCGGCCACGCCGCGGGCGTGGATGTCTGGCCCGGAGATCAAGGTGCCGTTCTGGCGGTTGATCACGGTGATCACCGAGATGAAACCTTCTTCGCCCAGGGTGACACGGTCCTTGAGGTCCTCGTCGGTGATGGTGCCGACCTTGGAACCATCCACGTAGACGTAACCGCATTCGACCTGGCCAACGAGTTCGGCTACGCCGTCCTTGAGGTCAATGACCGAACCGTCTTCCGCGAGGATGACGCTCTCTTCCGGAACACCGGACAGCGCGGCCAAACGGCCATTGGCGATCAGGTGGCGGGTTTCGCCGTGGACCGGAAGAACGTTCTTCGGACGGACGATGTTGTAGCAGTACAACAGCTCACCGGCCGAGGCGTGGCCGGAAACGTGGACCTTGGCCATGCCCTTATGGATGACCTCGGCGCCCAAGCGCATCAGGCCGTTGATCACACGGAAGACCGCGTTCTCGTTGCCCGGGATGAGGCTGGAGGCCAGGATCACGGTGTCACCCGGGTTGATCTGGACCTTGTGTTCACCGTTGGCCATGCGGGACAGTGCCGCCATTGGCTCACCCTGCGAACCGGTGGACATCAGCACCACCTTGTGATCCGGCAGCTGGTCAACCTGCTTCAGGTCAACAACGACCCCCTGCGGGATGTGCAGGTAGCCGAGGCGCTCGGCGATGCCCATATTGCGCACCATCGAACGGCCGATGAAAGCAACCTTGCGGCCGTGCACGGCTGCAGCATCCAGCACCTGCTGGACGCGGTGCACATGCGAGGAGAAGGAGGCGACGATGATCCGGCGGCGGGCCCGAGCAAACTTCGCTTCCAGCACCGGACCGATTTCGCGTTCGGCGACGGTGAAGCCCGGCACCTCGGCGTTGGTCGAGTCGGTGAGGAACAGGTCCACGCCCTCCTCGCCGAGCTTGGCGAAGTGGCGCAGGTCGGTGATGCGGCCGTCGAGCGGCAGCTGATCCATCTTGAAGTCACCGGTGTGCAGCACGGTACCGGCTTCGGTACGCACGAACACGGCCAGCGCGTCTGGGATCGAGTGGTTCACCGCGACGAATTCGCACTCGAACTCGCCGATCTGAGCCACTTCATTCTCGGTGACCACGTTGGTGATCGCCTTGATGCGGTGCTCGGCCAGCTTGGCTTCGATGAAGGCAAGGGTCAGCTTCGAACCATACAGCGGGATATCTTCGCGCAGACGCAATAAGTACGGAACCGCACCGATGTGGTCTTCGTGGCCGTGGGTGAGCACTACGCCCACCACGTCGTCCAGACGATCCTTGATGTAGGAGAAGTCGGGCAGAATCAGGTCAACGCCCGGCTGGTGCTCTTCGGGGAAGAGCACACCGCAGTCGATGATCAACAGCTTGCCGTTGATCTCGAAAACGGTCATATTGCGGCCGACCTCGCCCAATCCGCCCAGCGGAACGGTACGTAGGGTCCCCTTCTTCAGCTTGGTCGGCTTCTGCATACGCGCAGTATCGGCCTTGCCTACTGAACTTTCAGTCATAAGTGGTTAAGCCCTTTCGTTAAAGATCCCATCCACCTTCACGTAGGTCCGCGCGGATGGCATCGAGTTCTGCGTCCGATGGTGCCAGTAGCGGCAATCGAACGACGGTGTTCGGCAGGACACCCTGCCAGTGAAGTCCATATTTTGCGGCAACTGCGCCCTGAATGTGGCCCATGATGCCGCGCTGGATCGGGTCCAGCTCGAAGTGTGTAGCGCGTGCAGTCGCCAAATCCCCGGCATGCATCGCATCAACAAGCGTACGGTACTTAGCCGCTGCGACGTGAGCCGTCACGGAAACGACACCGGCGGCGCCGGCTGCCATCAGTGGCAAAGTCAGTCCGTCGTCCCCGGAGTACACGTGCAAATCGGTGTTAGCCAGCACGGTGGTGGTCGACTGGTAGTCGGCCTTTGCATCCTTCAACGCAATGACCTGAGGAATCTGCGCTAATTCAATGATAGTTTCCGGGCTCAGCGCGATTCCGGTGCGTCCAGGGATGTCGTACATCATGATCGGCAGGTCAATGGCCTCGGCAATCGCCTTCACGTGGGCGATGATTCCAGCCTGACTTGGCTTGTTGTAATAAGGCGCGGTGACCAGGATGCCGTGAACTCCGGCCTCCTTAGCACCGAGCGACAAACGGATGGAGTGGCGAGTGTCATTAGTTGTGGAGCCTGCCAGCACCGCTGCGCGGTCGCCCACCGCATTGACGACGGTGCGGAACATTTCGATGTTCTCTTCGTCGGTGAGCGTCGAGGTCTCCCCGGTAGTGCCGGTGACGACCAGACCGTCGCAGCCTTCATCAACGAGTTTGACAGCCAGCTTGGCGGCGACATCATAGTCAACCTCACCTGCCTCGGTGAAGGGGGTGACCATCGCGGTCAGCACGGTACCGAACGGGAACGACTGATTATCAATTTCACTAGTTGCCATGGCTTAAATCTACACGCGGAAGTGTCTTGATGGCATATTCATGTTGTTCCGTGATGCGATATGTCTATGGACGTGGAAACAAAGGCCCGCAGACTGCCCGGATTAGATGCAGCCAGGGCGCTAGCCATCTTGGGAATGTTTGCCGCCCATATCTTTGATCTCTTCGCCCGCGATGCGACGGGTGCGCTGCAGCCAACCCTGACCGGAGCCGCGGCAAATGGCCGCTCCTCGGTGCTCTTCATGGTGCTCGCCGGTGTTTCGCTGACCTTGTTCGCCCGCGCGCTGGAACGCAAGGGCATGGATCGCAAGTCCTCGTCGCTGGTGCTGCTGCGCCGCGCGGCGGTTATCGCGGCGCTGGGCATGCTGATCGGCCCGGCGAACGAGTCCATCGCGAACATCCTGGTGCACTACGGATTGCTGTTCCTCGTGCTGATCCCGGCGTTATTCGTGCCAGCGAAAGTTCTGTGGGCACTGGCCGGTGGCTGGCTGCTGCTCGCTCCACTCATCTGGCGGCCGCTGGCGGCCGGTGATGCCGGAGCGTCGCTGAACCACAACCCGACCTTCACCGACTTTGCGCACCCGGGATTGCTGCTTGAGGACCTGCTGGTCACCGGGTACTACCCGCTGCTGATCTGGATCGGCTATGGCCTGCTCGGGGTAGCTGTGGGGAAACTTCGACTCGCTAGCCGAGGCACGGTGGCATGGTTGGCAGCTGGCTCGGTAGTCGTCGCGGCGCTAAGCCTGCTCATCGGATGGCTGAAGATCCTGCCTTGGGTCGATGGGATCGGCGCGGTCTCCGGGGTTCCTCGCTCGCAGCTGTTTACCGCGCTGGTCACCGGGCGCTCACCGTCCGGGAACCTCGACTCGTTCATGACTCAATCCGCTTATATTTGGCTTCCCACCGCGCACTCAGGGTCGCTGATTTTCACCATTCATGCAGCCGCCTGCGCCGTTGCGCTCTTGGCGGTATCGCTGCTCTCAATCCCCTATCTGGGCTATTTCGGCCAGCTCATTGCAAGCGCCGGGAGGGCTCCGCTGACACTCTACATCGGTCATTTGATCTTGTTGCCGATGCTGCAGCTGGGGCTCTCGCAGTGGACCCAATGGTGGGTATTGTGCGTGCTGATGCTGCTCACCGCGTTGATCTTGCGCCACACCCGTAGGGCAGGCCCGCTGGAAGCTGGAATTCGCTACCTGAGTGAATTGCCGAATGCGGACCACAAAGAGAACCCAAGCTAAGCTCTCCGCCAGTCCCCGAAGGCAAGAAATATGCATCTCGCTATTAGGCCAACTGACAAGGGATTAGTTAGACTTTCCTTATGATCAAACGCGTCCATTCCCGGCAGAGGCTGCATAATATTCCGCTCAAATCTTCGTGCATTTTGCTTGCTCTTGCGCTCATCGGATGCTCTTCGGCGCCCATCGATCCACCGCGCGAATCTTCACCTGCACCATCCGAATCCCCCGCTGCCCCAAGCCTTCGCGAATTTGATCTTGACAACGCGTTATGGGAATTAAGCGACGGATACGGTTCCGAAGAATCCACAGCGCTTCAGTTCAAGAACGGCAAGGCGAACCTCAACACCGCCGAATACTCCATTGGGGACGTAGTCTATTCGGATATGAACGGCGATGGAGTCGAAGATGCCTTAGCGCCGGTCGAAATGCTAGACGGCAACAGCTTCTCCTCGCTTTGGTTTATCTGGCTAGCGGCCATCGAACAGCCAGAACAATTAATCCACCCTGTAGCGGCCAGCAGAAGCTGCGGTGATTTCATCAATGAGGTGACCGCCATACCCGGTGGCATAGAGATTACGGAAACTCGTCGCACCATCTTCGATGAGGACCGATCATGCGCAGAGGGAGGAACCTGGGAGGAAACGCGAACCATCGCCGTCGAGCAATTTGGCGAGGACAAGATCTGGCTTCCCGTTCAAACGGGCCCCGAACGCGGCTACGGCGGCGTTTGCAATGAAGAACTGCCCGGCGATGTCGTGCCCTTTGACGAGCCCTACTACCTGGCGCCCACGACGGAAGCCAAGGAGGAATTCTCATCTGGTGAGATCCGCGGGATCAGCATTGCTGGACTTGAAGATCAAGGCACTGAGGGCGGAGAACCCGGCGGGTGGCGGCTCTACAACGTGGTGGAGAATGACGACTCCGTAGAGCGCTGCATCTGGCTCCCCATCCACTAGAGCTAGACTTCTGAAATATCTCAATTAAAACGGCAGGAGCTTCGAAACCAAGAGTAGGTTGCGAAGCTCCTGCCGTTTCATGTGTTCAGATCACTTGCTCGTTGTGCTCGCGTTCTTCTCGGCCACGAAGAAATTCACGGCAGTTCGCATCGAAGCTCGTGCACGTTTCCGGTCTCCACTGGCGTCATAAGCCAAAGCCAAGCGGTACCAAGACTTCCAGGATTCAGGATGGGCCTCGACGTCTTGCTTGTGGATCGGGAAGTCAGCGTCAGCAGCTTCTCGCACGAACCTGCCCGAGGGCATGCGTGGCAAGTCTTCCGGCAGTTCGCCGAGTTCTGCGAGAATTTTTCCCATCTTCTCGGTGCGCAGTCCGAAGAGAATCTCGCGGATCAAGATCCACACGCCCAGCGCAGGAATGACGAAGACCGCAACGCCTATGGCGATGGCGATCGGTTCGCCGGTGCGCATGAAGCGCATCGCTTGGGTGAAGGACATGGCAATATACAAAACGAACAGCAGCAGAATGCCGCCTACCCATAGTTTGGTTTTCACTGGCCCAACTCCAAGTAGCCGTCGAGCCCATAGGTAAGTCCTGGGCGCGAGGCGACGGTACGCAGGCCGAGCAGCACCCCTGGCATGAAGGATGCCCGGTCATAAGAATCGTGGCGCAGGGTGAACTGCTCGCCGGGGCCGCCGAAAAGAACTTCCTGATGGGCCACCAGACCGCGCAGACGCACTGAATGTACGTGCACGTCGTCCACGAGGGCGCCTCGGGCACCGTCAAGTTGGGTTTCCGTTGCGTCCGGGCTTTTCGCCACGCCGGCGTCCCTGCGGGCTGCGGCAATCAGCTCGGCGGTGCGCACCGCGGTGCCGCTGGGTGCATCCACCTTGTTGGGGTGGTGCAGTTCGATAATCTCTACCGACTCAAAGTATTTTGCGGCCGTGGCCGCGAAGGCGCTGGCAAGCACCGAACCAAGAGCAAAGTTTGGGGCGATCAGCACACCTGCTTCGGGGTGCTGCGCGAGCAGGTGCTCAAGCTTCGCACGGCGCTCGTCGTCCCACCCGGTGGTTCCCACTACTGCGTGCAAGCCATTCTCCACGGCGAAGCGCACGTTGGCTTCGGTGGCTGTCGGTACCGACAGGTCAACGATGTGGGTTGCGCCTGCCTCAAGAATTTCTTTCAGGTCTGCGCCTCGTCCAAGGCTCGCCACGAGATCCATATCGGCGGCTTCGGAGACGGCTTTAACCGCTTCCGCGCCCATTCGTCCTGCGGCGCCAAGCACCGCAACCTTAATCTGTGCACTCATGGGTTTAAGCCTATCGCCTGTACCCTGCAGGTCTTCGCATCGGTGACGTGATCTGCGCCTGATCCAGTCGCGACGGCACCGCGGGGATCCACCTCCAAGATTTTGCGATCATCTCGAGATATACGGCGTGTAGCTTGTAATTCAATTCTTCACAAGGAAAAATGGAAGACAGGATCTTTCTAGGAGTTGTCAAGTAATGGGGACCGTCCTGAAGCGATGGCGCGCTATCACATTCATCTTATTTGCTGTTGCTTGTGGAACTGTCGCTTGCGGTTCCGGCGATGTACCGACGTCGTTAAGCGATGAAGAGCGCTCCAGGCTCGTTGATCTGCTGGAGCAGGAAAGCTCGTGGATCGAAACGCCATCATGCCAAGTCGAAGTTTTCCGTCAGGACGCCGATACCACCTATGGCTGGGCGACTTGCGTGACCGCAGCCTCGGCACCCGATCAGGAAATAGACCAGGGGCATTCTTACCCTTTCCGTGCCGATGGCAGTGAAGTAAGCACTCCCGGTGACGGCAGCGACTATCAAAAAAACGTTGAAAAGCTCTTCCCCAAGGACCTTTGGCCGGCAATCGAGCAACACGCGGTGGGTCTGCCTTAAAGCTGCAATGCACCATTGCTCGCGATGATTGGCTATCCTTGATCCTCAGTTAACTGAATACTAGATTTTTCGTGGAATCGTCCGCGGACGGAAGGTTATGTGTGCGGCACGGTTATTTTGGACAGGTCCCGGAGTCTTTGCGCACTCGATTATCGGTGCGCGTGGCCGGCGAAGGTCCGGACGTGGTTCTCATCCACGGGTTGGGAGCTTCAAGCCGCTATTTCACTCCTCTGGCCACGGAGTTGGCCCGTGACCATCGAGTGATTGTGCCCGAGCTACCCGGGCATGGCAAAAATATGGATGATGGACGCCCAGTCAGCGTGGCACGCTTCGCCCACGAAGTGTCCCTAGCGCTGCGCACGCTCAACGTGAAAAATGCGGTGATTCTCGGGCATTCGATGGGGGCACAGGTGTCCATTGAGATTGCACGGACCCGACCCGAACTGCTCGAACACCTCATCATTGCCGCACCCGCGGTCAATGACCGGGAAGACACGCTTTTTCGTCAAGCGCGCCGTTTAATCCAAGACTTCCCTCAAGAGTGGAACGCGGTCAAGGCGATCCTGCTCGTTGACTACCTACGCTGCGGGATTCCGTGGTGGGCTAAGAGCTGCTCGGAAATGCTCGACTACTCGACCATTGATCTGTTGCGCACCGTCCCCGTTCCCGTGGATGTGGTCTGCGGTACGCAAGATTCACTTTCACCGCCTGAATTTGGGCTACGGCTGACGGCTAAGGCCCCGCAGGCGAAACTGACGGTGTTCCAGAACGCTGCTCACGGTTTTAATTACTCGCATTTCGAAGAGCTCGCTGAGCTTGTACGCAAAGCAAAAAATTCGGCTGTTTCAGCGTCAACGTGCTGACGTTCAAAAGCAAGAAGTGTATTGGCGGACTGTCCAAACCTGTATCTCCAACCCCTTGAATTAGAGTTTCGCTCGGCATAGGGTTGCCCTGAGAAACATCAACCCAGCATGTGAGGTAAGCGATGAGGCGCACTCTGCGAACATTTGCAGCAGCGGCAGCGCTTACCCTGGCAGCCACGACTCTGGCGGTTCCCGCACAGGCCTACGAGAGCTACAACATGGACAATTCTTGGGCGAAAAGCAGCGGTAAAGTATGGCGCGATGACAATCGAAGCATCGGTTTCAATCTGGCGCTCACCGATGACAATCGCGATGGCAAGTGCGTCTACTACCAATACCAGGGAGTACGCAACAATGCTCCGGATACCGGATGGTCCCGGCTGACCACCAACGTGTGTGGTGCGGGAACGACAAAATACTATCGAGACGATTCCAAGCGCGTCATTCCGTACTATTCGCTCACCGTCAACGGGTTCCGCGTGCGAGCCTGCAAGGCAATCAACAACGCTCCCGACACTTGCACCGCGGCCTCGTACGTCGCCACTCGAGGCAAATACAACAAGGGATAGCGTTTTTCCGGCACAAATGAAGGGACGCCAGGTCAAGCAACATTTAGTGCGACCTCGCGTCCCTGCAAATTCTCTGCTTGCGTTTAGCGTCCGAGCGCCTGCGCCGACTCGAATGGGCCAACCACGGTGATGGTCCGCTCCTTGGCCGCAAGCTCTTGAGCCAATGCCTGTACGTCCTTGGTGGTGACCGCGTTTACGCGGCTCAGCGCCTCATCTATGTCCTGGAATTCGCCGGTGACCATCTCGGCCCGACCCAGACGCGACATACGGCTTCCCGGGTCTTCCAGTGCCAACACCGTTCCGCCGGCGAGCTGGCCTTGGGCCTGAGCCAGCTCGGAATCGGTGATGCCGTCGCTTGCCAAACGGTCCAGCTCGGATTCGAGCAAGCCGATGACTTCCCCGGCTTTTGCCGGTGAGCAACCTGCGTACATGCCGAAGTAACCGGCATCCGTGTATGCGGCCGAGAATGAATAAGTGGAGTAGGCAAGACCGCGCTTTTCACGGATTTCTTGGAAGAGTCGTGAACTCATGCCGCCGCCGAGGACCGCGTTGAGGACCGCGAGGACCTGACGCCGGTCGTCTTGTCCGCTAATGCCAGGGCAGCCGATGATGATGCTGGCCTGCTCGACCGGACGGTTGATGACTTCTATGCCGGGTACCGAAACGATCTGTGCCGGTTCCGAAGAACGGCGAGGCTCGGGCACGGCCATGGGATCTAGGTCCCAGCCAGCCTCGGACAACGAAGTGAGCACCATGGAGCACAATTCATCATGGTTCAGCGAACCAGCTGCGGTGATGATCACTTCGCTCGGGCGGTAGTGGGCCCGGTAGTGTTCCATCACTGCCTCGCGGGAGATCTCCATGATCTCGGCCGGGGTTCCGCCTATCGGGCGAGCCAGCGGATGATCGCCCAAAACCTTGGCGACGAAGCGTTCGTGGGCGACCTCGGTGGCGTCGTCGGCGTCCATGGCAAGTTCCTCGATGATCACCCCGCGCTCCTGCTCCAGCTCCAGCGGATCGATTACCGCGGAAGTCACCATGTCCGCGATGACATCCATCGCCATCGGCAGATCAGTGTCCAGCACTCGCGCGTAGTAGCAGGTTGATTCCTTCGCCGTCGCGGCGTTCGATTCGCCACCTACCGCGTCAAAGGACTGAGCTATTTCAAGTGCGGTGCGCTTCTTGGTTCCCTTGAACAGCAGATGCTCCAAGAAATGCGTCGAGCCGTAGTGTCCGGCTTCTTCATCTCGGGATCCCACCGGGACCCAGAAACCAACGGTGGTCGAACGCTGGCCTGGCATGGCTTCGGTCAGTACACGGACGCCTCCCGGAAGAATGCTGCGGCGAACTTCCGCGCCACCTTCACCGCGGTGGACCAGCGAGGGGTCAGCCGGGTCAATCGGAGAGAACTGTTGAGCCTCTACCGAGTGCAATGGCAACGGAATCATGACCACAGAGAAACATCCTTAAATCATTGGGTCCCGGAGCCTTGGTCCGGGCAGAACATTGTCCCTATTCTCCCACAGCCCCGCAGTCGAATACGTGGAACTAGGGGCAACCTCTCAATTGCTGGCCGCGCTTCATTTTCAAGGCTTTCCGAAGATACGTCGCCTAAGCAGCCCGACTCGAAGCAACGGCAATCAAGGTCCGGCTCACCAACAGGTGAGCCGGACCTTGAGTGAAACGCATCGACAGACGGAGTTGAGAGCCAAGAACCTGCCGCTGGTTCAGCTGCTCAGCTATCGCTAGGCGTGGTCGGATCAAACGGTGGTCGAATGCTGGGACCGCCCGGGTCGGGTCGGTCAGGTGGAGTAGTCGGATCTGGAGGAGCGGCGGGAGTCGTTGGATGGTCCGGCACGTTCGGCCGCGGTGGCTCGGCAGGAGATGGCCAGCCTGGTTCTCTCGGAAAATCTGGATCGGTTGATTCCATATTATTTTCCCCTTAGCTCCGGTGAACGATTCCCCGCTATTGCGGCTATCCGTCCATTCAAATACTCCACGCAGGATATTTCAATAGCCACGAAGGGATCCGGTGCGCACAAACTAAGGCAGTGAGCAGAGAAACTATGCGATGCCGCCGGCTATGCGATGTTGGTACGGTCAAACGCGTCGAGGCTGATGCCCTGCTCCAAGATCAATTTGGCCCATTCCTTGGCCGAGTGCAGGCTGTGGTCACGGTAGTTGCCGCAGCTGACTGCCTCGGTGCCCGGAACATCATCCCAGGTGACGCGCTCTGCCAGATCTTCCAGGGAAGATTTGATCGCCGCGGCAACTTCTTCAGGCGTTGGCTCGCCCCATGCGATGAGATGGAACCCGGTACGGCAACCAAAAGGCGAGAAATCGATCAGGCCCTCGAAACGGGTACGGATCAGGCCGGCCAGCGTGTGCTCGATAGTGTGCAGGCCCGCAGTAGGGATCTCACCATGATTAGGCTGGACAAAACGGATGTCGTAGTTGGAGATGGCGTCCCCCTTGGGACCATGGTCCACCCCGATGCGACGCACGTAGGGGGCCTTGACCTTGGTGTGATCCAGGGCGAAACTTTCGACTTCGGCAAGTTCAATATCACTCATAGTTTCAGTCTATCCGCTCCCCCGTGAGCAAAATCGAAAAACTTCATCGTCCGTAACCGATAAACTCTGATGCGAACACTGGTTGCTCTTTCACCGTATTTTCCAGCCCGTGCCAAAGACTTGTTTGTTGTTGAGAGGAACCCAATGTCGGATCAGAAGACCCTGCTTGTATTCGCGCACAGTGACGAAGCCTCAGCTTTTACGGACGTACCGCATGTGGTCTCGGGGGTAGGCAAGGTCAACGCCTCGGTAGCTCTTGCCGGTGCGCTCGCCGAGGGCAACGTTGAGCGAGTAATCGTTTTGGGCACCGCCGGTGTCGTCGGCAGCGCCAACGAAGACCGCCCCAGCTTGGACACGATCTATCAGGTCACCCGATTGATCCAGCACGACTTCCCATTGGCCTCGGCCGACGTAGTGCCTGCCGGTGAGATCCTGCTGCCAGATACGCAGGCGACCATGGCCACCGGCGACGTATTTGTCAGCAATGACGAGCAGCGCACGCACATCTCCGGGCTGAACGCGGCTTTGGTGGATATGGAGGGCTACGCCTATGCCAGCATGTGCCAGCGGTTCGACGTTCCGCTGCAGATCTTCAAGGTGCCATCGGACTACGCCGACAGCGCCACCAGCATGGATGACTGGGATGCGATTGTCGTGGCCAAGAGCGTTCAGCTTCGCGAGTTCTATGATGCGCACCTGAGCTCGGCAATCGACGCCGCTAAATAATACTGAGGGCTCAAGAGCTGGGCGGTTTCGTCGGACAGGTGAGCGGCTGAACATCGGCTGCGGCCGATGAGCCGAACACCAGGCGCAATCCCGTTGCCTTGCGTTCTCTCACCTGCGGTTCGCACTAGAATCGAACCACATGCATCGAACGGAGAAAGTTTCATGACGGCACCGTCAAACGCACGTGTCAGTGCAGGAGACCTCTCTGTGCCTCGTCATCATCAGTTGATTGTCTCGCTGTTCGGACTTTATGCTCGCCAGCACGGTGGAGCGCTGCCGGTGGCCACGATCATCACGTTGATGCAGGATGTGGGAGTTGAATCAGCCGGAACTCGCTCCTCGATATCTCGGTTGAAAAAACGGGGAGTCATCGAGAGCATTCAGGTGCGAGGCCGAAGCGGGTACTCGTTGGCTGAATCGGTATTGACCACTTTCGCCGAAGGCGATGAGCGCATCTTCCATCCGCGCCGGGCCACGGCCCAAGACCGCTGGCTGCTGGCGACGTTTACCGTGCCCGAAACCCAGCGGAATATTCGGCATAAAATCCGCTCTTCGCTGGTGCGGATGGGCTTCGGTTCGGTGGTTCCAGGACTATGGATTGCCCCAGAACATGCCAAGGACGCGGCATTGGCCTATTTCTCCCGGCACGGCTTGAATGAGTATTTCGAGTTTTTCCTTGCCGAGCACATCGGCGGTGCGCAAATTCAGAAGAATCTTGATTCGTGGTGGGATCTGGACTCACTCGATCAGCTTTATTCTGAATTTTTGAACGAAAATCGCGGCAGGTTGGAAAGCTGGCGGCAACGCGTCGGCAGCGGGGACAGCAATGAGCTTGAGGCTCGGGCATTCGCAGATCATTTGATTCTGCTGACCCAGTGGCGCCGGCTCCCCTATTCCGACCCCGGGCTGCCGGCAGAACTGCTCCCAGATGGATGGAATGCGTTAAAGGCCGAGGATCTATTCCACGACCTGCACACTCTCTTGGCGCCAATGGCGGCCCGCCATGCCCAACGTGTGATCGGTGCGGAAGACTGATACAACCCGTATAAATTAACCGAGCTCCCCACGCAAGAAAAGGACCACGAAATCACCCGGTGATTTCGTGGTCCTTTGCTGTTTCTAGTGCCTAGTTGCGATCCTGAATCACCGCGACGCCCTGAATTTCGATCAGCGCTTCCTTCTGCCACAGGCGCGTGACACCAACTCCGGCCATGGCCGGGTACTCGGTGCCAGCCATTTCACGCCACAGTCGGCCAATTTCGCGGCCATTGGCCATGTAGTCATCAACGTCGGTGAGGTAAATGGTGACGCTTACCAGGTCCTCCGGGTGCCCGCCCGCTTCAACCAGAGTGGTCAGCACGTTGGAGAACACCTGCTTGAACTGCTCGACAATTCCGCCGGGAACGATATTCATATCCTTGTCCAGGGCAGTCTGTCCGCCAAGGTAGACCGTGTCTCCGGCTTTCATTCCATGGGCATAGCCAGAGGGCTTCGCCATGGAAGCCGGGTTGATCGTCTCATTGCGGTGAAGCTTGGTTTCAGTCATGTCCTGCTCCTGTTCCGGGCCAATCAAATTTGCCCCATTTGGCTCTAGCGCCATCTTTGTGATGCGTGCTACATTGAGCTTACGTGACGGCAGTAAAAAAGTCGACACATAGATTCAGTGCCGAACGACCAAGGGGAACACACTAATGAAACTCGCAACGATTCAAGCTGGAGGGAAGTCCCTGGCCGCGATCCAGGTTGCTCAGGGCTACCTCCCGCTTCCAGCCAGCAATCTCAGCGAGCTTTTGAAAGAAGAGGCTTGGTTCACCACCGCCTCCCGGATACTTGAAAATCACGGCGAGGACTCACTGATCCCAACCGACGAAGTTCAGCTGCTTAACCCGGTTCCCGCGCCCTCCAAGGTGATCTGCTGTGGCCTGAACTACGCGGATCACATCTTGGAGATGGGACGCGAACTTCCTCAATACCCCACCTTGTTCGCCAAGTTCGCCGACACCCTCACCGGCCCGGATTCGGAAATCATCAGCACCGTCTCAAGCGACGTTGATTGGGAAGCCGAACTTGCGGTAGTGATCGGAGCCGAGATCTCCAACGCCTCCGAAGAAGAAGCCACAGCCGCCATTGCCGGCTACACCGTGGCCAACGATATTTCGATGCGCGATTGGCAGCGCCGCACACTGCAATGGTTCCAAGGCAAAGCCTTCGACGGCACGACGCCGCTGGGCCCGGTGC
The DNA here is from genome assembly GCF_052379245.1 of Glutamicibacter sp. AOP12-B1-11. Taxonomy (NCBI): domain Bacteria; kingdom Bacillati; phylum Actinomycetota; class Actinomycetes; order Micrococcales; family Micrococcaceae; genus Glutamicibacter; species Glutamicibacter sp. AOP12-B1-11. The sequence continues at coordinate 23,148 of NZ_JBQSYL010000026.1, forward strand.
TCGCCACTGCCGAAGAAATCGACCCGGAGATGGGCGTAGAGGTCATTTGCCGAATTAATGGCGAAGAAGTCCAACGCGGCAACACCTCAACTTTTGTCTACTCAGCGGCCCGGCTCATCGCCTACATCTCCGAATTCACCACGTTGCGTCCCGGCGACATCGTGCTGACCGGGACGCCTGGCGGAGTCGGCATGGGCATGAATCCACCACGCTTCCTCTGCGACGGAGACGAGCTCCAAACAGAAATTCCAGGAATCGGAACCCTAATAAACCGCTTCCGGCTACGCGTGGACGTTCCGGCGGCAACACATTAATAGCCAACTATCAAGCATTATTCATTTCGAAGGAGAACACCATGACTGAAGCACCAATGACCTACCGCACCGAAGGCGACAATTCGATCTACGCCTCCGAAAATGGCCAGGTCGTCCCTGTGGTCACCCGCGCCGGATCGGAAGACACCAATACCGCGCAGTCCGGGGATTGCATCCGCGTTTCGGGTGTGAGCATCCAGCACACGCCCGCCACGAAGATCTGGTTCGGTCAGGTCTCCAATGTGCCTGGCTACCGCTCCTTGCCTCATCATCACGGCGAAGCTGAAACTGGCGGCTACGTGTTGCGCGGCCATGGCCGGATCTACTTCGGCGAAAACTATGAACAGTACGCAGATATGAAGGCCGGAGACTGGGTCTTCGTCCCGCCCTTCATGCCGCATGTGGAAGCGAATATGTCGGTAACCGAGGAGCTGGTGTGGCTCACCGCGCGTACCCCGGAAAACATCGTGGTGAACTTGCCCGATGTTTCCGACGACTCGCTGGAAGGATACCGCCGAGCATGAACACCACCGCACTTTCCGAGCAAGTATTCCTCGACGCCATCGAACTCACCCAGTGCGAGGCCGAAGTCTTCGACCAGGCGTTCACCGCGGTTCCGCAGTACGTTCCATGGCCCAAGGCCTACGGCGGAGACATGGTTGCCCAAGGCGCATTGTCCCTGATGAAATCGGTGGACACCGATCGTTCCCTGCACTCGATGCACTCGTACTTCTTGCGCCCAGTGGATATGCACCAGGCGGTGCGCTACGAGGTGGAGCATTTGCGCGATGGACGCGGATATTCCACCCGTCAGGTACGCGCGTTCCAGAATGGCAAACCCGTCTTTGCGGCGTTGGGCTCTTTCCACGTCCCCGAAGACGGTGCCGAATATTCCCAGGACGCTCCGGGCGAATCGCTGGATCTAGATCCGGAAACGCTGGCAAGTGCTGCCGACGTCCTGCAGGGAGTCGAAAGCGATGCCGCCAAGTACTGGGCCGGCGGCCGGAGCTTCGATATGCGCCACGTGCCCGAGCCAATCTATCTACCCGGTGAGCGTGAAAAAACCGCCAAGCAGGCCGTGTGGATCCGCGCGTTCTCGCCCCTTCCGGATGACGCCATCATCCAGAAGTCGGCCCTGGCCTACGTCTGCGACTACACCATCTTGGAGCCGATCATGCGCAGCCTCGGGCTGAGCTGGGCAGACCAGGGTCTGGTGACGGCCAGCCTGGATCACTCCATGTGGTTCCACCGGGAAGGCCGCATGGACGATTGGGTGCTGTATGCCCAAGAAGCCGTGTCCAGCCAAAATAACCGCGGTCTGGCCCTTGGGCGTTTTTACACCCGCGAAGGAAAGCTCTTGGCCACCGTCGCCCAAGAAGGGATGATCCGCCCCGCGCGGACCACCACTGACTAGGACATCCGAACGAATCACCAAACGGAGTTGCCTTATGGAACTATCACCCTCAGCTCATGAAGATACCTTCACCCGAGACCACCTCCCTCCACGGGAGCTGTGGCCGACAATGGAATTCACCTTGCCCGAGCTGCAATACCCGGAACGGATGAATGCCGCGCAGGTCCTGATCGACCAGACCGTGGCGGATTTCGGCGCGGATCGCACCGCGCTGCTGGCTCCGGATGGCACCAGGCTTTCCTACGGCGAGTTGCAACGCCAGGCCAATCAGGTTGCCCAGGTGCTGGTCGAGGACTATGGCCTGCGTCCCGGAAACCGGGTGATGCTGCGCGGGCCGAATAATTCCTGGCTCGTCGCCTCCTGGCTTGGCGTGCTCAAGGCCGGCGGAGTAGTGGTCACCACGATGGCTGCGCTGCGTGCCGCGGAGATCAGCAAGTTGGCCGAGCTGACGCGCCCGTTGCTGCTCATCACCGATCACCGTTTCGCCGACGACGCGCGGCAGGCTAGCAACGGCGGGTATCCGGTCCTCAGCTACGGCGGCGCGGGCAACGATGACCTGGTCAAGCTGGCCGAGCGCAAATCAGGTGATTTTACTGCGGTGGATACGGCCGCCGACGATGTGGCATTGCTTGGACCGACCTCGGGCACCACCGGCGTTCCCAAGATCACCATGCATTTCCACCGCGATGTGCTGGCCAACGCGGACACCTTTGCCCGCTACATCCTCCAACCCACCCAGGATGACGTCTTTGCGGGGTCTCCCCCATTGGCATTCACCTTCGGCCTCGGTGGCCTGGTCGTATTCCCTTTCCGCTTCGGTGCCAGCTCGCTGCTGACCGAACGAGCTACACCGGTGGAACTGGCCGAGTATTCCCATCAAGCCGGTGCGACTATCTTGTTCACCGCTCCCACCGCTTATCGCGCGATCCTCAAAAACGGCAAAGAGGAGCTGCTCAAGCCGCTGCGCGTCGCGGTTTCCGCCGGGGAACATCTGCCGGCAGAAACCTGGCATCAGGTCAAGGACGCCACGGGGCTGGAATTGGTCAATGGCATTGGCGCGACCGAGCTGCTGCACGTCTTCGTTTCCGCAGCGGGTCAGGACATCAGGCCCGGCGCCACCGGCAAAGCGATTCCTGGCTTCCGAGCAACGGTCCTGGACGAAGCTGGTAACGAAGCCGCTCCGAACGAGCCAGGCCGGTTGGCGGTCATCGGGCCTACCGGATGCCGCTATCTCGATGACGAGAGGCAGCATAACTACATCTGCAACGGCTGGAATATCACCGGAGACATCTTCTACAAAGACGAAGATGGCTACTTTGTGTATCAAGCGCGCAGCGACAACATGATCGTCTCCTCCGGCTACAACATCGGTGGACCGGAGGTCGAACAGGCCCTCGACCAGCACCCGGACGTGCTGGAGAACGCCGTGATCGCCCGCCCGGATCCAAACCGCGGATCGATCGTTTGCGCCTTCGTGGTCCTCGTCGAAGGTGCCGAGGCCAGCGATGCGAAGGTCAAGGAATTGCAAGACTTCGTCAAAGCCACGATCGCACCTTACAAGTACCCGCGCGAGGTCCGTTTTGTTACGGAGCTTCCGCGCAATCCCAGCGGCAAGCTGCAGCATTTCAAGCTCCGTGAAGCGGCCAACGGATCACCGGTCGCTTAACCCCCTAATAACTTATCTGGGCCTTGCCGGCCCCCGCTCCCCTCTTTGGGGTTGTTGAAAGGACACATCATGAAAATTGCAGTTATCGGCGGAGGCCCGGGCGGACTCTACTTTGCGGCCCTGATGAAGCAGCTCGACTCGAACCACAAGGTCACCGTGTGGGAACGAAACGCAGCATCGGATACCTTCGGATTCGGCGTGGTGTTTTCCGACGAAACCCTGGGCGGCATCGGCAACGCCGACCCAGTGGTGGCCGAGTACATGTCACGGCGCTTCGCGCGCTGGAGCGATATCGACATCCACTTCCGCGACCAGATGCATACCGTAGGCGGGCAGGGCTTCGCCGCCATGAGCCGCAAGGAACTTCTCGAACTGCTGCAGCGTCGCAGCATCGAGCTGGGTGTGGATGTGCGGTTCTCCACCATGGCTCCGGACGTGGAGCAGCTCTCTGCCGAATACGATCTGGTGCTGGCCGCCGACGGGCTGAACTCCGCGGTGCGCACCAAGTACGCCCAGTCCTTCAAGCCTTCGCTGGATCCGCGCACCTCCAAGTACATGTGGCTGGGCACCGACCAGGTGTTCGAGGCCTTCAAGTTCTTCGTCAAGGAAACCGCCGCCGGTACCATGCAGATCCACGGCTACCCGTACTCCGATGAGGGCTCCACCTTCATCGTGGAGATGCACGAGGATGTCTGGCGCGCAGCCGGGTTCGACGAGACCGAGAACGAGGTTTTCGCCCCCGGTGTGAGCGATCAGAAGGCGGTGGACAAGGTCACCGAAATCTTCGCCGACGAACTGGCCGGCTACAAGGTGCTGACCAACAACTCGAAATGGATCAACTTCACCACGGTGCGCAACGAGAACTGGCGCCACGAGAACATCGTGCTGCTCGGCGACTCCGCGCATACCGCCCATTTCTCCATCGGCTCGGGAACCAAGCTCGCCATGGAGGATGCCCTGGCGCTGGCAGCCTGCCTGCACGAGCACGCGGACGTGGATCGCGCCTTGGCCGCCTATGAGACCGAACGCCGCCCGGTGGTGGAATCCACCCAGCGCGCCGCCCAGGCCTCGCTGGAGTGGTTCGAGAATATCGGCCAGTACAAGGACCAGGACCCGGTGCAGTTCTGCTTCAACCTGCTCACCCGATCCCGGCGCATCACCGCCGAAAACCTGAAGCTGCGCGATCCCGGATTCGCGCAGACCGTTGAGGCGAACTTCGCCAGGCTCAACGGGCAGCAGCACAGCGCCCCGGCTATGTTCCAGCCCTACACCCTAGGCGGCATCGAACTGGCCAACCGAGTGGTGGTCTCCTCGATGGACATGTACTCGGCCTCCGAGGGCGTCCCCGGGGAGTTCCACTTGGTGCATCTGGGTTCAAAGGCCCAGGGCGGCGCCGGGCTGGTGATGACCGAAATGGTCTGCGTTTCCGACATCGGGCGCATCACCCCGGGCTGCACCGGGCTGTACAGCGATGAACAGGCCACCGCTTGGAAGCGCATCACCGAATATGTGCATTCCAACTCGCAGGCGAAGATCGGTGCGCAGATCGGGCACTCGGGCCGCAAGGGCTCGACGAAGCTGATGTGGGAAGGCATCGACCAGCCGCTGGAAGAAGGCAACTGGGAGGTGCTGGCTCCAAGCGCGCTGCCCTACGGGGAAGGCTGCCATGTCCCCGTGGCAATGGACCGCACCCAAATGGATGAGGTCCGCCAGCAGTTCGTCGACGCCGCCCGCCGCGCCGACGCCGCCGGATTCGACGCGCTGGAAGTGCATATGGCCCACGGCTACCTGCTTTCCTCCTTCCTTTCCCCGCTGTCGAACCAGCGCACCGATGAATACGGCGGCAGCTTCGCCAACCGGCTGCGCTTCCCGCTGGAGGTACTCGACGCGGTGCGCGAGATCTGGCCGGCCGACAAGGCCTTGGGCGTACGTGTCTCGGCCACCGATTGGGCCGAGGGTGGGAACACCGATGATGATGCGGTGCTGATCTCCCAAGCCTTCATCGAGCACGGCGCCCAGTTCATCGATGTGTCTTCCGGACAGGTCGTCAAGAGCGAAAAGCCCGCCTTCGGGCGCAGCTACCAGACCCCGTTTGCGGACAAGATCCGCAACCGAGTCGCCGCCGCGGCCGGGGTGGCCGTGATCGCCGTCGGCGCGGTATCCACCTGGGATGACGCGAACTCTATCCTGTTGGCCGGCCGTGCGGATCTGATAGCGCTGGGCCGCACCCACCTGTACAACCCGCAGTGGACGCTGCAGGCCGCGGCCGAGCAGGACTACGCCGGTGCCGCGGCTCTCTGGCCGAAGCAGTACAAGGCCGGGCGCCGCAAGCCGCCAAGCGCGCGCACCGATGCGGTACGCCCTCGCCTGTCCCTGCTGCCGCAGAATCAGGAAGAGGATCTGACCCATGTGCGCTGGACCCCGGATGCAAATGCCTCGGCCCTGACAGCCAGCCACTAGGCGGCAATTAGCCAAGCAATGCCGCACTTGCCGGGTTCGCCGAACGACATCGTTCTGCGAACCCGGCAATTTCCTGCCTTAAAATCCGGCCCGGGACAGGGCCCAAGCTAGAAAATTCCCCAATCAACCGCAGAGGACTGTGCGCAACCGGCCCGAAGTGGCGTCCATTGGGCTGATTATTGGGCTGTGCATTGTTCAATCGTCCCGCCGCACGGACCCGCGGAAAACCGTGCAGTTCACCTCCCGCAGATATGTATGTTAACGACAACCACGAGGTTAAAAATGAGCTCCTCATTAGAGCGCATCAAAAATCGCGAAGCAGGGCTTTCGCGCCAATTAAGTGCCAAACAGCTAAGTATGATTGCACTGGGCGGGGCCATCGGCACCGGTCTGTTCCTAGGCAGCAAGTTCGCAATTTCCTTTGCCGGACCCAGCGTCATCATCAGCTACGCCATCGGCGGATTTATCGCGGTACTGCTGATGGGCGCACTCGCCGAAATGACGGTGGCGCACTCGACTACAGGTTCATTTGGCGCCTTCGCGGAGCACTACATCAATCCTTTCACCGGATTCATGCTCAAGTACCTGTACTGGTCGTGCATTGTTCTGGCGGTCGGCACCGAAATCACTGCGGTGGGCGACTACATGCAAATGTGGTTCCCCGAGGTGCCGCCGATCATTTGGGTTGTCGGGCTGTCGGTGCTGCTCATCGGGGTCAATATGTTTAACGTCAAAGCCTTTGGGACCTTGGAATATTGGTTCTCGGCCGTCAAAGTGTTTGCGATCGTGGCGTTCATCTTGCTGGCGGCCATATTGGTATTCGGCAAAACCGATCCTTCCTATGGTTTGGGCAACTACACCGCCGGCGAGGGATTCTTCATGGGCGGAATCCAAGGCGTATGGTTTGCGGTCGTGCTCTCGATCTTCTCCTATTTGAGCATCGAGATGATTGCGGTCGCCGCGGGCGAGGCCAAAGAGCCGGAATCGGCGGTCAAGAAGGCCTTCAAAGTTACCCTGCTGCGCTTATTTCTGTTCTATCTCCTGACCTTGTCGCTGATCTTGGCAATTGCACCGGTGGACGAGATCCTCCAAGGCGACAGCCCATTCGTCACGGTCATGCAGGTCATTGGCATTCCGTTCGCCGACTCGCTGCTGAATTTCGTGGTGATCGTGGCGGCCTTGTCAGCGATGAATTCCCAGCTATACATCTCCACGCGCATGATGTTCTCCCTCGCCCGCGCCCGGCAGGCTCCGGTTGCCCTGGGCCGTCTGCGCAAGAATGGTGCACCGGTTAATGCCTTGTTGCTCTCGGCCGCTGGAATCGCGGTGGCGACTATCATCTACGCGACGAACCCGGAGAAGGGTTTTACCCTCATGATGGCCCTGTCGATGTTCGGGGCTATGGCCACCTGGTTGCTGATCTTCCTGACTCACCTGTTCTTCCGTCGCCAGCATGCCCGCACCGGGGAACCGCTGAAGTACAAGCTTTTCTTCTACCCCCTCGGGTCGGTCCTGGGAGTCCTGCTCATGCTGGCGCTTTTGGTCACTACGCTCTTTATCGAAGAATTTAGACTCACCTTAATCTTCGGGATTCCCTTCGCGGCCGTGGTGGCCGGGTTCTACTTCCTCATGCGCAAACGCATGCGGGCCGCTCAAGAATCCGATGCATCCCATGAGGCAGCCGAAGATGAGCCAGATTCCCTCACTTCGGTAGGAGTGGGCTGACCGAACTCACCGATGAGCTGCCCGATCCCCAGGGAATGAGTTCAAAGGCGTGGGGTGGGCCGGATTTCTAAGCGCACGCCACGACTATTTTTGGCTCCGCGTGGATACTTCTTGGGACGCCATCCGGAATTTTCGCACCGTCGGAGCACCTTTCGCTCATTGGCGATAGGCAGCAGGTTCGGGTCTTGGGCCGGATGCCGAGCTCTCAGCGCTCAGCAGATTGGAGGCTCCATTTGGGTGGAAGCGGTCGAGGCGGCGGCCGCTGACCGGATACCTGAAGCGCGCCTCTAGTGCCCCTTGAACGCTTCGGCCAGCCACCAGGCCCCGCCATCCGAGGCGATCTTCGCATCGATGACCAATGGTCCCGATGGGTCCGAATCCAGCCAGCGCTTCACCTCCTGTAGATCTTGCACCGTGCGCACCGTAATGCCCGAGGCGCCGAAGCCGCGGCCCAGGGCCGCGAAGTCGGTGTCAGGGAAGACCACCGAGCTCATGTCCGGGGTTTGCCCCGACTCAGCGAAGTGGTGCACCTCGGCACCATAAGCGGCATCGTTGTAGACGATGCAGACCAGCGGCATTTTCAGCCGCACCGCGGTGTCCAGTTCGGCGATGGCCATATGGAATCCGCCGTCCCCGGTGCCCAGCACCGGCAGCCGATCGGGCCGTGCCAGCCCGGCGCCGATCGCCGTATACAGGCCAAGGCCGATGGACTGGAACGCCTGGGTAAAGCAGAAGCCATGCTCATCGGGCACCGAGAGGTACTGGCTCGGGTAGCCCATGAAGTTCCCCGAGTCGACGCTGACCACGCGCCGCTCGGGCAGGAGCTCATCCAGCGCCTTACTCAGTGTCCGCGGATCGATTGCCGACTCCGTGGAGAGATCCTCGAACTCGACCTGCTGCCAGTGGATCCGTTCGGTCAGGCGCTTGCTGATCTCGGGGGTGCGATAGCCAACACAGGCGGAGACCTTCTCGCGGCGCAGCAGCTCCAGCACGTCGCGGGCGCATTCGGCGGAGTCCCCGACCACTCCCAGGTCGATCGGGCGGTTGGCGCCCAAGGCCGGTTCATCCAGATCCACTTGGACGACCTTGGTTCGAGCGCCAATCAAATGGCCATGGCGCATGGTCCACATATTCAGGGCGCAGCCGAACCCGACGATCAGATCCGCGTCCGAGATCAGCTCGGCGGCCAGCGGCGAGGAGAAGCCGCCGGATATTCCGAGATTGAATTCATCCTCGTTGAACAAACCCTTGGCGACGGCCGAGGTAGCCACCAGTGCGCCGGTGTGGCGGGCCAGAGAACGTATTTCCTCCTTGGCGCCGCGTCCTCCGCGTCCTGCGACGAAAACCGGGCGGCTGGCGTTCTCGATCAGCACCGCCAGCGCACGGATCGAATCCCGGGAAGGACGCACCGGTTCACGGGGTATCACCTCGATCTCCTGGGTCGTTTCCGGGGCAGGCAGCACCTGGATATTCAACGGCAGATTCAGTACCACGGTGCGCCGGTCGTTGATCGCCGTGCGGTAGGCCCGGACGGTATCGGCCACGGCGCTTTGCGCACTGTGCACACGTTCGGAAACCGCGTAAACGGACGTGGCGAAAGCGTCCTGGTCCATGGCGAAATTCGAGTACACGGCGCTGGGTGCTGCCTCCGCGGCGAGGACGAGCAGCGGGGTGCGTGATTTGGCGGCCTCGCCAATTCCGGTGGCTGCGTTGGTCAACCCGCACCCCTGGTGCACGGAGACCACGCCCACCTTGCCGCTGGTGCGTGAATAGGCATCGGCCATCGTGGCCGCGCCGCCTTCGTGGCGTGCTTGGGTATAGGGCACTCCGTACTCGATCAGCGCGTTGGTGACGGCAAAGTTCCCGCTGCCCACCACGCCGAAAGCATGTCCGATACCGAGGTCCGCGAGGGTCTTGCCAACGAGTTCTGCGACGTTCATCAGGAATTCCTTAGAGGCTTGTAGTTTGTCGCTGACGGCCTGGGCGTACCTGGCCGCCAGCGGTTCCGGGCAACAGCCCACGCGAGCAGCGCTGGCCTTACCCATATGGAATCGGACAAGCTAGTCGGCGGCGGCCGCTAGCTCAGTGCGAGAACCCGCGCGGGCGCCCCGGTGCCTCCAACGATCGGCAGCGGGGCGACCACGAGCAGCGCTCCGAAGACCGGCAGCTTATCGAGGTTCTTCAGCGAAGTGATGCCGTACTTGTCATGGCCGAGCAAGAAGTTGTGCATCGGGAAAGGCGGATCGAGCAAGGCAGCGTTGCCCGCGTCGATGCCCACGGTTTCCACGCCCACCCCGGAGATCACCAGCTCCTGGGCTATGTATTGGGCGCATTCGGCGGTGAATCCCGGGGTATGCGAACCCTGCTCATCGGTGTTCAGGAACGCTGCACTGTCTTCTCCGTATTGGTCCCATCCGGTGCGGAAGAGCAGCCATGAATTGGGCGGGAACTCGCCATGTTGAGCCTGCCAGGCTTTCAGATCATCAACTGTGATCAGGTAATCCGGACTCTCGGCGGTCTCGGCGCTGAAGTCCAGGACCACCGCCGGCCCGACCAGTCGCTGCGGATCGATCTGTGACACGTCCTTGCCGTCCCGCCCCGAAATCCAATGGATCGGGGCGTCGATGTGCGTGCCGATATGCTCTCCGGTATGGATGTTATGGTGCTTCCAGAATGGGCCGGGTTCGTCATATGCGGAAACTTCCTCGATGCTGAAGTCTATTAAGTTGGAGAAGGGTTCCGGCAGCACAAGGGTCGGTGTATTGACGGAGAGCGGCGCCGTCAGGTCGTGAACAGTCACAGTTCCACTGGCGAGTGAAGACAGAACGTGGGCTAGCTGGGTCATGAGAACTCCGATAACTGGCGAAAACTTGACTGGGCATTGAACATGTATGACGGCCGTCATAGCCATTGGACGACTTCAACCTACCACCGAATCCATGCTCCGAGAAGAGCTATGCGCATCAGGCGCGCACCAATTCCCGCCCGCGCTTCGCGGCACCGACCGGGCAAAGCCCTGCATTGGGCCAACCCCTTACTGCCGCCCACCACTTGCCTGGGCGTCGACAATGGTCTGCCGAATTTCCGCAGGCCAGGGCCCGGATCCCGATGACCCTTCAGGCACGCAGACGGTAATGACCTTGCCTTCGGCAGCAACTGCCAGACCGTTGCCCTCGAACGGGTGACCCCACACCCTAAAGGCAAAGTGCATGGAGCTGGTCCCCAATCTGTCGATGCGGATCGCCGCCGTTGCAGACTGCCCGAAATACAGCTTGGACTTGAAATCTATTTCCTGCCTGACCCGCGGTGAAATGGGAAAATAACCCTTCAGGCCGAGCTCTCTAAAGAGCTTCGACTCGGCGGCTTCAACGAAGCGCATGATCACCGAATTGTGCTGATGACCTGCAGCGTCCGTGTCAACCCATTCGACAGTTCGTTCCAGCGAGCTTCCGGCGAGCGCAGCCCCGAGGAACTCGGACACCTCGGCCGCAACGACTTCAGGCGCACCAGTCATTGGTTCCCGTCCATGGAAAGTCATGTTCACCTTTCTTTTATAGAACTATTGTAACGCACGTCACTTTAAGGCAATAATACTGGCTAGGCCCATTCGGGCGCTAACGACCACCCCTACGCCAGGAGAACGGTATGGCCTCACCCACCGCAGTAACCGAATGGAACATCCCAAAACGCACCACGGGATTGGTGCTCTTTGCCTGTTGGCTGGCAATTCTGGCCGAAGGCTACGACGTCGGCGTGCTCGGTGCGGTCCTCCCGGCCCTCGCCGAGTACAAAGAATGGTCGCTCACCCCTCTCGAACTGGGCGGCCTCGGCGCCTACGCGCTGGTCGGCATGCTGTTTGGCGCCCTGTTTATCGGGACCCTAAGCGACGTTATCGGCCGCAAGCGGATGCTACTGCTCGCCATGGTGATCTTCACTATCACCCAAGCAGGTGCGGCATTTGCCCCCACACCTGAAATCTTCGGACTGTTCCGGTTCCTCGGCGGCCTGGGAATGGGCGGGATCATACCGGTGGCAGCGGCCCTGACCATCGAATATTCCGCGCCTCGAAAACGATCGCTGAACTACGGCATCATGTATTCGGGATACTCCTTGGGAATTGTTGCCGCTGCTCTGGTTGCCATGGCGCTCCTTCCGGTACTTGGCTGGCGTTGGGTTGTAGCTGTCGGCGCATTGCCGGTTGTGCTGCTGCCGATTATCGCCTGGATTCTCCCTGAATCCTTGGAGTACTTGGTGTCCAAGGGACGCCTGGCCGAAGCCAAGGCACTGGCCTCGAAGCTCAAGGTGCCCAATTACCAGCCGGTCGCTCCGGCTCAGCCAGGCAGAAAGATTCCTTGGCGAGAAGTCATGTCGGCGATGTTCTCTGGTAAATACCTGCGTTCCACGGTCTTTTTCTGGATTTCACTGTTTTGCGGCATGGTGCTGGTCTATGGCCTGAACACTTGGCTGCCGCAAATCATGCGCAAAGCTGGCTACGACCTCGGGTCCTCGCTGACTTTCTTGTTGGTCTTCTCCTTGGCCTCGGCCGTCGGCGGATTGATCCTCGGATATCTGGCTGATAAATACGGCCAGAAGACCATCCTGGTGATCTTCTATCTGCTGGGGGCTGGTGGAATCTTGCTGCTGATGTTTCCGAACACCATGTTTATCAACCTGTGCTTTGTCGCCTTCGCCGGTATTGGTTCGATCTCCACCTCGTTGGTGCTCACCGGCTACATTGCCGACTACTATCCGGCGGCCCAACGCGGCACCGCCACCGGCTGGGCGTTGTCTTTCGCCCGCATTGGTGCAATATCGGGTCCCATCATCGGTGGCTGGATCGCGGCAACGGGGATTAGCTTCGAATTCAATTTTGTCTTCTTCGCAATCGTTGGAGTCGTAGCGGCGATTGCGGTGTCCCTGATACCACCGCGAATCGTGGAGAACCGGTCCCCAAATACCGCCGTCGAACGCGAGCTAGCAGTGGACTAATCCGCAGGAATTTACCCCCGTATTTGTGCAGGCACGGCTTCGGATCACGCATTCTCGCGTGGGCCGAGGCCGTGTTCGCTTGCGTGCAAGAAGGAAAAACCTTCTACCGCGACTTGCCCATGCACTCGGCTGAGCAGCAGCCGATGCAAGCACCGCTGCCCGAGTCGATTCCAGGTTCTGCACCGCCGTGCCATGATCTCCGGACCCGAAGCGACCGATCGCAGTTCGTACCTGGTGGCGCAAATTGATCAAGGCACATTCCCCAATTCCTATCGGCGCGGTTCGATGGGCGGCCGCAGTATTGGCGCAGTTCATGCCGCGAATGCACTCATCGGCGCCGCTGGTTCGCTTCAGTGCCATTGCGTTTGACGCTCCGGAGTTCACCGCACATCGCGGATGCAACTCCGCCGTTGCTGAAACGGAAACTCCACCGATCCAGCCTAGCTCCGCAGAATTCAGGACCTGCAGTTCGCGCACCTCGCCATTGACCGCTGGATCCACCTTGGTGGATTGCGCTCTGGGCGACTTCCGAATCGCCCATAACAAACACAAAAATCATCGAATGGGCCGGCGATGTGCGCAGGTAATTTGAGCTTGCCGCGCCCGGCGTTCCCCATGTTCTTTGGATGGGATCTCGTCTCACGAGAATTCCGGGTTCGTCCCAAGCCTGAACCCCTCTTTGCTCCCGCGGTGATCGCTGCGCAAGCCAGCGAGCCACGGGAGCAAAGAGAATACCCAAAACCCCTACTGGATTGTCAGCCGGTGAACGTGAAACTGGTTTGCAGCTTACGGGCCGTCCGGTCCGGATTGAGCATCAGTACGCAGAAGATGCCAACGACGACCAGGTAGATTCCGATCATCCCGAACGAAGAGTTCATCCCCTGTGCCAGCAATGCAGCCATTTCAGCCGTATCCGCAACGCCCTTGGGGCTGGGCACGTACCCCGCCCGATCCATCAGACCACCCACCATGGCTGGAGCGATCACGCCGCCCACCGACGCCAGGCCCGTCAACGTGGCCATAATTGCCGCACGCTGCTTGGAACAGACGCTGAAGGCGATCGCAGTTGGTGCCAGCGGATAGATCATGGCCGTGCCGGCTCCCAAGGTCAACATGGCCACCGCGGCGTACCCCGAGAGGAATGGAAGAATCGAGAAGCACACGCCCGAGATCAGCAAGGTTGCCCCGAAAAGTGCACCGAGCGCCCAACGCACGGTAACCCCACGTTTCATCAGGTAGCGCGAGCCGAAGCCCAGAATCAACAGCGCGATGGCGCCGACGACCCAGGGGAATGTCGAGACGAGGCCAATCATTTCTGGAGACAGCGCCACCACAGAACCTAGATATTTCGGCGACCAAGTGGTCAGGAAACCTTGCGCCCAGAAGCATCCAGCACCAGCCAACACCGCGGCTACGAACATCCAAGATCCTAGAACGCGTCGGATTGGCACTATCTTCAGCAGATCCGACGAATCGGCAATACTGCCGGTACCGTTCGGCTCGAATTCCGCCACCGGCTCCGAGGGGGCCTCGGCCTTCTTCGGTGCCTCAGGTGCAATCGGCCGCGCATCCTGGGTCTTGTCCTGAGACCGCGCTTTGCCGTCTTTGGAATGGCTGAAGGGTCCATCGCGGCCGACAATGAGCCAGGCCACGCTCCAGAGCAATCCGACAAGTCCCAAGAAGCCGAAGGCCCAACGCCAGCCCAAGGCTGGGTGGGCAATAATCCAGGCCAGGGCAGGTGCAGCGAGAATCGGACCTAAGGTAGAGCCTGCGGCAATAATGCTGCTGGGCAGCCCGCGCTCTTTAGGCTTAAACCATCCGTGGGCATGCTGCAGTGAAATGGGCGTGGCGGGACCTTCGGCACCGCCCAAAAAGATACGGGTCACCAGCAGGACCGCGGCGCCTCCGCCAAAGAGCATGGGGAACTGCAGGACAGCCCACGCTATGCCCATGGTCAAGAGGATCCAACGCGTCGACACCTTACCGGCCAGGAAACCGACCGCTACGCCAACGATGGCAAAGAGGAAGAAGAACGCGCTGCCGATGAATCCGAACTGTCCGGCGGTCAATCCCAGTTCGCGCATCGCCGGGTCGGCCACCAGACCCAAAACAGCCTTGTCCGCAAAGTTGATTATTTGAAAGAGCACGAGCATGCCGGTGACAACCCACGCTCGTCGATTCATCTTGCCATTGCGAATGGCAGCACTCAAGGTGTGATCGGAGAGGTTCTGTGTAGCGCTCATACCAAGCTCCTCTTGGTTTCGGTGCCGGCAAGTTGCAACTTTACGCTTCCAATTTCAAAGACGTCGTTGTCTTCAGCAACGGAAACGGTACCGGCGAAATCTTCACGTGCGGTATCTAGCATGGCCCCCAGATCCGCGGCGCCTGGGGTGTTGGGAACAATGTGGTGCAGCACCAAGGAAGAAACGTTGGCCTTCTGCGCCACTTTGCCAACCTCGCTATATGGAGTATGCGACTCGCGCAGATGCACTTCGATCCCGTCTCGCGTGGGACCGTCCGGGAACGTAGCCAGAATCCCTGGCAGATCGATGACTTCATGCAGGAGCAGGTCGGCGCCTTGGGCGAGCTTCACGCAATTTTCGGAATACGCGGTATCACCCGAAACCACTACAGACCCATAGCGCGAGTCAATACGATAGGCGAAAGCGGGGAAGCACAAGCGATGGTCAACAAGGATTGCTGAAATGGTGACTAGCTCATCGCGGTAGATTTCGAATGGTTCCATCTCCGGGTGCCGGTTCTCCACGGCACAGGCCCGCACAGGTTCCGGGATCTGGATGTTATGCGCCTGGATCCATTCATGGGGCTCATCTCGCCCTTCGTCAGCCATGCGGATGACCACGTCCGAGGCAAAGACCTTATCCAGCAGGGCGTCCACGATTTCTTCCGTGCTTGTCATTTCACGGTCGGCCACGCGCGCGGCGATCTGCTCCTCATGCTTTCGGTCGAGGGCAGGCATGCGATTCGGCCGCCCGGGACCGTAAACCTGAATAGGACGGGTAAAGGACTCACCCGGAACTTGCCATCCGGTCACCAAGTACGCACCGAGATCGTAGATGTGGTCAGAGTGGTGATGGGTCAACAACACGGCCCGCAACTCGCCCCAATCGGCGTGCGACCGGTAGTTGCGGATACTTCCCATTCCGCAATCGATGACATAGGTTGCCCCATCGACTCGAATCGCCGTGCTGGTCCCAGCACGGGAACTGGAGACTATAGGGCCGCCTCCGGTACCGAGCGTGTAAACGCTCATTCCTGTTCTCTGTTTGGTATTCACATTGATGCCTAACTCGTTGTGGGCAGCAAAGGGTCCCATCGACCGCGATGCGTGAATTGCGAGGGTGTGAAAGCGTTCGGCAGTGATGACCGAAGTGATAGAAATCATATACACCATATTTTGCGATCGCAAGACCTATTGCATATCCAATGTGATCTATGCCATGCTGAACGCGAGAGTTCGTTACCCCACAAAGGAGTCAAAATGGAGCAGCAGCAGGGTCAAGAAATCATCCTGGGCGACCTGCCCAAGGGCATTACCTTGGCAAGCGAGTCGATGGGCAACAAAACATGGAACGTCCTTGGCCACACGTACCTTTCCAAGGTTGAAAGCTCCAGCAGCTTTGCGTGGTTGTCTCTGGATCCTTCAGGAACCGGTGTCCCGCCACACGTTCACCCGACCCAGGATGAGCACCTCTACATCATGGAGGGCACCTACACCCTCTATCTAGACGGCGAATGGTTCAAGGCCGGTCCCGGCGACACCGTTCGCATGCCCATGGGTCTTCCGCACGCTTACTACATCAAAGATGAAAAACCGGCGAAATCGCTGTTCTGGGTCAGCCCCGCGGGACAACTCGCCACCCTCTTCGATGAACTCCATGACTTGGCAGATCCCGAGGAAGTTGTACGCCGCTCGGCGCTGCGTGACGTCAATTTCCTGCCGCCGGGATCGGTTCCCGGAGCAGACTAGAATCTATAGAAATTCCAAACGGCCGGCAGGAACATCCTGCTGGCCGTTTACCGGCGAAGGGAACGGCCCGTGACGCAAAACTCGCAAGATAGCCAAGTATTGAGTTACGGCGACCACCCCGATCAGCATCTCACCCTGGTGCACTCACGAGTTCAGCCTTCACGCGGCACCGCGGTTCTGGTCCATGGCGGCTACTGGAGGCAGCGGATCAATGCCGCGGTCATGCAGCCCATGCTCGAGGATCTATTGCAGGCGGGATGGAATGTGGCCAACGTGGAATACCGGCGCGGCCCTGAGCATCCCTGGCCCACACCATCCGTGGATGTAGCTTTGGCGATCGAGCTGATCCGGAGCACACTTCGCCGCGAAGATCGCCCCGATCGCTTGGTCCTTATCGGGCATTCGGTGGGCGGGCAGCTGGTTCTGCTCAATGCCGATCGCGCCGATGCCGTAGTAGGACTTGCACCGGTCACCAATGCCATCAAGGTCTTTGAAGAAGACCTCGGTGATTCCGCGGCCAAAGAATATTTTGAACGTACACCCAGCGATGCGCCAACCACATACCGGCAGGCCTCACCTTGCCACCAGCCGTCCCCTGCGGTGCCCATGCTCCTGGTCCACGGTCAAGATGACGACCGTGTGCCATTGGAACATACACGGCAGTATATTCAATCACTGGGAGACAAAGCTCAGCAGACAGCCATGTTTCATCCGCACTTGGACCATTTCGAGGCCATTGATCCCAAGAAGCACCATTGGGACGCGGTCCGAAACTGGATGACCCGGGCGTCAGCCAATGCGCAGGCCGAGTAACTGATTGGCATACAGCTCCGCTTGCGGCGCCAGCAGCTCATGCAATGCCAGGAACGTGTTCTTGGCCTGCGGTGCTTTCCATCCTTCGGGCAGGTATTCGAAGGGAAGGTTCGGATCACGATACGGAAAATGCCGCCAACGGGTCAGCATTGGTACATAGAAAGCGAAAGCTTCTCGTTCAAGATCCCTGCGCTGCTCATCGGATTCCACTGGCTTTGCCAGCTTTTCCTGCCAAGCCCCCAAGCGCCCTACGTACAGTTGCAAGAAGTCGGTGTACTGCTGGTCAAGCGCTTGGAGATCCCACCATTGCGCCACCCGATCTTGAATATCTTCCGGTGACATGTAGTCGGCACGGAAAAATTCAACATACCCCGATAATCCTCGTGCGTTCAGCCGTGCTTTGGCCTGCTCAAATGCCAATTGGGGGCCGACGGCGACACCGCTTGCAACCATTCCGAAACCCATGCTCGCCAACTCCGAACGCAGTTCGTAACGGCGATTCCGCTCGCTCTCGGGCACCGAAAATATGGCCAGGATCAGAGATTCATCGGAGCTGGAGCGAGACGGGGCGAAAATCCGCTGATCGTCCTTGCGGAAGCCATCGAGAATCTCGGCGGAAAGTTGATAATGCGAATCGCTGCCGGTGCGTTCATTGATGAGCACACCACGACTTTTTAAACGCGAAATCGTCGACCGGGACGCTTGGGACTTGATCCCCAACGCGCCGAACATCTCAACGATTGCAGATACCGGGAAGGAGCCGCTGGAGGGCTGTCCATACAAACCGTAGAGCGTCACCAGTAAGTTCTGGTGCTGCAATTTCATTCCCCCGATATCCACTGAAACGATGTCCTCCATTTTCTCCGCGGCCACGTTGACAGAGCTCAAGTTCTATCCTAAGCGGGCAGGTGCTGATTCGCGGGCAAGACGTTCGAGCACTCGGAAACCACGACCCGATGCTAACCATGTTTTTCCGAACATAGCTCGACCGATCGCGGTATCACGCCAGCGACTCGACCAGAGGACTGTTTTATACCGCTGCACATCAGCGTGAATGCCACAACGGAAAGTTCCAGTCCAATGAGCTATGTCTGCATATTGAGAACCGTTTTGTCGCACGATATCGGTGACGCTTCCACCCATAAATGACGCTCTCGATCAATGAGTGGGCACTAATTCGCTTCATCAGATCGGCCTGAACTGTGAAGAGCAATGATCCGGTTGATCCCAGTATTCGATTGGCGATCGCCCAGTGGCCCGAAAGTACTCCGCGCGGAGCAAGCAGCATGTTCTGCGCGGCTTCTCCCCCGACATCCCGTAGCACTCACACTTCGTCATTCCGAGCCGAATCGCTGCATAGCCGATCCCTCGCTGCGGATCGCGTAGAACGGCCAATCGCTCCGGCCAGGTCCGGGCACTCGGGCAACGGATGCTGCGCCTCGCACCACAAGCTCTTCCTGGGCTTACGCCAATTTCTGCTGGCAAGCCCGGAGGGGACTCCGAGTGTTTGGCGAACGCGCAACGCTCAACCAGATCCTGTGCGGCAGCCGGCACCCGGTCTTCGAGAATCAGAAGTTCCTGGCCGACATGGAATCTTCCGGCCAGGACTTCGGATGCTTCCTCCCCGAGGAGTCCAAAGGCCATAGCGGCGTCCGGACCGGAAGAACGGGAAGCCATAATTCGGCCAGCCCGGGTCCGAACGCCACGGGGCGCGGACCAACGAGTGGTTGCCGGCGAGGGCAGTTGGGAGCTGGCCCAATTAGAAGACCGATGCCCCGCACAAACACGCCGTGGTCGCTACTGACCACGGAAGTTTGTGCGGGGCAGAGTTCCGGGACTAGCCATCTGGGCTCAGCTGCAAGCCCAGATCGCAGCGGGCGCATCCCGCGCGGCGGCGCAGACGCTCCGGCTCAGCCTTGCTTGAAGGCCGCGTCGAAGGACGTGGAGGACGCTGGAAAGTCCAGCTTCTTCAGCGCCGCCAGCGCCTCGGGCGCACCGTAGAGTCGGTCCATGCCGGCGTCCTCCCACTCGATCGAGATCGGGCCGGCATAGCCGATCGCCGCGAGCGCGCGGAAGGCGTCCTCCCACGGCACATCTCCGCGTCCGGCCGAGACGAAGTCCCAGCCGCGCCGCGGGTCGCCCCAGGGCAGGTGGGATCCGAGCCCGCCGTTGCGGCCGTTGCCCATGCGCATCCGGGTGTCCTTGCAATCCACGTGGTAGATCTTGTCCGCGAAGTCGGAGATGAACGCCACCGTGTCGATCCCCTGCCACACCATGTGGCTCGGATCCCAGTTCAGCCCGAATGCTTCACGGTGCCCTATCGCCTGGAGCGTCTTGACCGTGGACCAGTAGTCGTAGGCGATCTCCGAGGGGTGCACCTCATGGGCGAACCGCACCCCGCACTCATCGAAGACGTCCAGAATCGGGTTCCAGCGGTCGGCGAAGTCCTGGTAGCCGGCCTCGATGACCTCGCCCGGAACGGGCGGGAACATCGCGACGTACTGCCAGATCGAGGACCCGGTGAATCCGATGACGGTGTCCACGCCCAGGCGCTGGGCCAGCCGGGCGGTGTTCTTCATTTCCTCGGCCGCCCGCTGGCGGACGCCCTCCGGGTCGCCGTCGCCCCAGACCCGCTCACCGACGATCGCCTGGTGGCGGAAGTCGATCGGGTCATCACAGACCGCCTGGCCCTTCAGGTGGTTGGAGATGGCCCAGACCTTCAGGCCGTGGCGTTGCAGAATGCCGAGGCGCTCGGCGATGTAGTCGTCATCGTCCCAGCGCCAGGCGTCGAGGTGCTCTCCGGAGACGGCGATCTCCAGGCCGTCGTAGCCCCAGCCCGCGGCGAGGCGGGCCACCTCTTCCAGCGGCAGGTCGGCCCACTGGCCGGTGAACAGGGTGAAATCGCGTGCCATCCTTGTACTCCTTTGCTCGGTTCCTTCGTGCTGAGATGCGGTGCGGTGCGGTGCGCTGGGCCTAGAGCGTCTGGGCCCAGGCGCTGGCGTTCTGCGCGCTGCGCTGGACGCCGTCGAGCACGCGCTGGACCTGGTGGCCGTCCGCGAATGAGGGCTCGGGTTGCCGGCCCTCGGCGACCGCCTCGACGAAGTCCTTGGCCTGGTGCACAAAACCGTGCTCGTAGCCGAGCGCGTGCCCGGTGGGCCACCACGCGGACATGTAGGGGTGCTCCGGCTCGGTGACCATGATATTCGTGAAGCCCTGGAGGGTATTCGGCGCGGTGGCATCGTAGAAGCCCAGCGAGTTGTAGTTCTCCAAATCGAAGGTGATCGCCCCCTTGGAGCCGGAGACCTCGATCCGCAGCGAGTTCTTGCGTCCGGTGGCCATGCGGGTGGCCTCGAAGATGCCGATCGCTCCGCCGTCGAACCGGCCGGTGAACATCGCGGCGTCATCCACGCTGACCTCCCCGCGCTGCGACTCCGCTCCGGGCAGCGGCCGCTCGTGGACGAAGGTTTCGAGAATGCCGCTGACGCCGGTGAGCTTCTGCCCGGTGATGAACTGGGAGAGGTCCACGGCGTGCGCCCCGAGGTCCCCGAGCGCGCCGCTGCCGGCGTGCTCCTTCTGCAGCCGCCAGGTCAGCGGGGCGTCGGCGTCGTGGAGCCAGTCCTGCAGATAGGAGGCGCGGACCTGGCGGACCTGGCCGATGGTGCCCGAGCCGACCAGTTGCCGCGCAAACGCCGCCGCGGGCACGCGGCGGTAGGTGAATCCAAGCATCGCCTGGACACTCTTGCCTGCGCTTTCGGCGGCCGCGGCCATCGCCTCGGCCTCTTCGAGCGTGTTGGCCAGCGGTTTCTCGCACAAGACGTGCTTTCCGGCGGCGAGCGCGGCGATCGCGATCTCGGCGTGCGAGTTGCCCGGGGTGACGATGTCCACCACGTCGATGTCCTCGCGCTCGATAGCCTCGCGCCAGTCGGTCGACGTCTCCGCCCAGCCCCACTTCGCGGCGGCGGCCTCGACGCCGGCGGCATTGCGGCCGACCAGCAGCGTCATCTCCGGTTGCATCGGCAGATCGTAGAATCGCGGCGCGACGCGCCACCCCTGCGAATGCGCGGCGCCCATGAAGCCGTGCCCGATCAGGGCGATTCTCAGGGCTGATTTTTGGTTGGGCATGTGTTTCCTCCTGCGAGGGGTAGACGTGGGGGCGCTGGCCGGGGCGGTCCGCCGGTGAACGGAGAACCGCCCCGATCCGTTGCCTGGGCCGGTTAAGAGCTGAACGCCGTCGGCAGGTACTGATCGACGTTGTCCACCGTGACCACCGGGGCGTTCAAGACGATGCGCTTCGGGACCTCGACCTCGACCAGATCGCTCATGGCCTTGTTCTGGGCGATCAGTCGGGCTAGGCGAACGCCGTCTGCGGCCTGCGTGGAGGGATAGAGGACCGTGGCTTCGAGTACGGACTCCCCGCCCTTGATCAGCTCCATCGCGTTGGCGGAGCCGGCGCCGCCGACCATGAAGAACTCGTCGCGCCCGGCGCTGTCGATCGCGGCCAGCACGCCGTGGCCCTGATCGTCGTCGTGGTTCCAGAGCGCGTCGATCTTGGGGGCGGCGGAGAGCAGCTGCGAGGCCGCCTGTTCGCCGCCGGCTACCGTGAAGTCGGCCGGGACGCGGTTATCCACGTTGAGGCCGCAGTCCTTCAAGGCGTCTTCGAAGCCCTTGCTGCGGTCCTGGGTCAGCGGCAGGGAGTCAATGC
Source organism: Glutamicibacter sp. AOP12-B1-11 (assembly GCF_052379245.1). Lineage (NCBI taxonomy): Bacteria > Bacillati > Actinomycetota > Actinomycetes > Micrococcales > Micrococcaceae > Glutamicibacter > Glutamicibacter sp. AOP12-B1-11. Next base: position 45,222 of record NZ_JBQSYL010000026.1, read on the forward strand.
CCGGGATCTCGGCGACCACCGCGTCCGGCTTGTCCCCCAGGCGCTCGCAGATATAGTTTCCGGCGCTGCGGCCCATGCCGTAGTTGTCACCAAGGATCGTGGTGCGGGCGGCGGCGGGGTTGGAGAACTCACGGTCCACGTTGACCACCGGAATACCGGCGTCCATGGCCTTGGTTGCGACGGCGGTCAGCGCCGTGCCATCGGTGGGCAGCAGCACAATCACGTCGACGCCGTCGTTGATGAACTGCTCAACCTGGCTGATCTGCAGGTTCGCATCGTTGGTGCCTTCGGCGACGCGCAGGTCCACGTCTTCCAATGCCTCGCCCTGCGCGATGGCGGCCGAGTTGATGGCGCCGAGCCAGCCGTGGTCGGCCGCCGGGCCCGAGAAGCCGATCACGACCTCCTCGCCCGCGGCCGAATTGCCTTCGATCGAGGCGTTGGAAGGCTGCGCGCTGCCGCCATCGGAGCCCGACGAGCAGCCGGTGACGAGCGCGCCAACTGCCAAGAGGGCACCGGTGGTGATGAGCATCTTCCGTCCGGAATGAACAGCAAACATGTCTATCTCCTCAATGAGTTAGGTACAACGCCGCCGTGTGCAGCCCGAATTATTCGGGCACCAGCCAGCGTGATTACAATCACAATAACAGAAGATCGGAGAAAATCGACGAACTTCTACCGATTGCCGACATAATGTGTTAGGTTCATCACATGCTGCAAGATGAAAAGCCCCGTCCTCTGCTCGAGGTGCACGGGCTCACCAAGCGATTCGGAGCCGTCCAAGCACTCAAGGGCGTCGACCTTTCCGTGCTCCCGGGCGAGGTCCACTGCGTCATGGGCCAGAACGGCGCCGGCAAGTCCACCCTGATCAAAACCCTGTCCGGGGTCCACCAACCCGACGAGGGCAAAATTTTCTGGGAAGGCCAGCAGGTCAGCCTGCCCGGCCCTACCGCGGCCTTGGATCTGGGCATCGCCACGATGTACCAGGAACTCGACGTCGTCGACGGGCTGAGCATCGCCGAGAACATTTTCCTGGGCCACGAGCATGCGACCCGGGGCGTGCTGCACGTGAAAAGGGCCCACGCGACCGCCCGGTCGCTGCTGCAGCGCCTGGGACACGGCAACCTGTCGCCAGCGCGCGAGGTTGGCACGCTCTCCACCGCCAACAAGCAGATCGTCAGCATGGCCCGCGCCCTCTCCCGGGACACCAAGCTGATCATCATGGACGAGCCCAGCGCCATCCTCGATGCCGGCGAGGTCGCGAACCTCTTCCGCGTGGTCCGCGAGCTCACCGCCCAGGGCATCGCCGTCGTATACATCTCCCACCGGCTGGAGGAGATCCGCGAGATCGGGGACCGGATCTCGGTCATCAAGGACGGGCAAAGCACGGCGAACAACCTGCACGTCGCCCAGACCCCCAAGGCGGAACTCATCCGCCGGATGACCGGCCGCGATGTCGCAAACGTGTTCCCGGAGCGCCGGCCCCTCCCGCTCGATGCGCCCGTGGTGCTCGACGTAGCGGCACTGGAGCTGGAGGGGCACTTCGCCAAACTCAGCTTCACGGTCCGCGCCGGCGAGATCCTCGGCATCGCCGGGCTGGTTGGTTCGCAGCGCTCGGAGATCGTCGAGACCATCTACGGCGCCCGCAAGGCAACCGCAGGCCAGGTCACGGTGAACGGCAAGAAGCTGGTTCCGGGCTCGGTCAGCTCCGCCGTCGCGGCCGGGATCGGCTTATCCCCCGAAGAACGCAAAAGCCAGGGCCTGATCCTTGACGAGCCGATCTACAAGAACGTCACGCTGTCCACCTTCGAACGCTTCGCGCGCACCGGGCTGCTCGACGAAAACGCCGAGCGGCGAGCCGCGCGGGAGCAGATCGAGGCCCTGGAGCTGCGCCCTGCGGATCCGGAGCGGCCCGCCCGGACGCTCTCCGGCGGCAACCAGCAGAAGATCCTCCTGGCCCGCTGGCTGGTCCACGGGACCAAGGTCCTGCTGCTGGACGAGCCGACCCGCGGCGTGGACGTCGGCGCCCGCGCCGAGATCTACACGCTCATCCGGCGGTTGGCCGACGCCGGCACCGCCATCATCGTCATCTCCAGCGAGATCGAGGAAGTCCTCGGCCTCGCCGACAATGTGCTCGTCGTCGACGACGGGCACGTCCTCGCCCAGAGAACCGCAACCGATATCGACGAGCACGGCGTGCTCGACCTCGTCATGAAGGGAAGTGCCGCGTGAGCAAGCAAAAGACCCAGGTCATCGAACACTCTTCGGCCCAGACCCCGGACCCCGGCGCCACTTCCGGCGGCGCCAGCGGACTCCTCGGCAATCTCCTGCACGGCCCCGCCGCGCGCAGCATCGGCCTGGTTCTCGCGCTGGCCGTGCTGGTGGCCATCGGCCTGATCACCAGCGGGGACCGCTTCATGTCCTCGGACAACATGCTGGTGATCCTGCGCCATGCCTCCATCATCGGGGTGCTCAGCATCGGCGTCACCTTTGTCATCACCGCCGGCGGCATCGACCTGTCGGTCGGCTCCGTGCTGGGCTTGACCTCGGTGGTCGGCAGCCTCGCCGTCGTCCAAACGGCCGCGGCGGAATCGACGTGGCTGGTGATGGTCGTGGTGGCCCTGCTGGTCGGCGCGTTCGCGGGCCTGATCAACGGGGTGATCATCGCCTACGGCAATGTGGTGGCGTTCATCGCCACGCTGGCCATGCTGGTGGCCGCCCGCGGGCTCGCCGAGATCATCTCCGAGCGCCGCACCCTGCTGGTGACCAACACCGACTTCACCGGCTTCATGCGCGCCGACTTCCTCGGCGTGCCGGTGCTCGTATGGATCTTCGCCCTGGTCTCCGCGGCCGGCTGGTTCCTGCTCAACCGCACCACGTTCGGACGCCGCACGGTGGCCATCGGCGGCAACCTCGAAGCCTCCCGCCTGGCCGGCATCAAGGTCAAGCGCCACATCGTCTCGCTCTACGTGCTGGCCGGCATCGCCGCTGGCATCGCCGGCCTGATGATGATGGGGCGCACCACCTCGGGCACCTCCACCCATGGCTACCTCTACGAGCTCGACGCGATCGCCGCGGTCGTGGTCGGCGGCACCCTGCTCGCAGGCGGCCGCGGCACCGTCATGGGCACCGTCTTCGGCGTGCTCATCTTCAGCACGCTCACCAACGTGTTCACGCAGAACAACATGGACACCTCCGTCCAGGCCCTGGCCAAGGGCGCCATCATCGTGCTCGCCGTCCTGCTGCAGCAGCGCTTCGCCGTCCGCAAGGAGCGCAAGGCCAAGAAGCAACCCCTGAAGGCCTAGGGGCATATCGTGGATCTGGCCGCGAGCGGCGAACTGGTCGAACAGCGGCTTCGGCGATTCTTCGCGGATGCGAAACTCCGCGCGGAATGCGCAGGGCCGGCCTATCTGGAGCTCTGGGAGGCCCTGGAGCGTGCCGCGGCCGGCGGTGCCCGGCTGCTGAGGTCGATCGAGGTGCCCGAGCCCATCCACCGGAAGCTGCACGAGGTGCTCGACTAGGCGGAATTTGCCTCGGTCGGCGGCGAGATCTTCGACATCGAGATCAGCAGCTCCCAGACGATGCCCGAGCTGGAAGACATCGTCAAGACCGCACGGCAGAGACCTCTGTGTACTCCTTCGAGGCCCCGTTGCAAGCCGGGGCGAAACTCGCCCAGGCTCCCGAGCCGGTGTGCGCCGCGTGAAGTCAGTCGGCCGCTACGCGGGCATCGCCGATCTCATCGGGTCCCCGGAGCTGACCGCGGACGGCGCCGAGCGCGTCCGTTCAGTCCTGGTCGGCTGCGGTGCCAAGGACTTCGCGATCGACCTCGCCGCACAGCACGCCGGCTTCGCCCTGGCGCAGCTGGAGCACGGCGGCGTCCCGGAGACCCTTCCCAGGGCGCTGCGCGAACCTCTGCTTTGCGCCGTTGACCGCGTCTATCCGGCCGGAATCATCACTTGAATCGCCGATCGAAGGTCACTGTTTGGCGCGTCGCTGCAGATAGCATGTAAGCGGAAGCAGGCACGGCAGCCTGCCAGAAAGTGACGGTCCGGAAGTGGATAGCAATTCGTCGAAACCCGCTGGCGTGCGTCCGGCCGGCGCCGGGCTGGGCAACAACCGCGACTCGACGCGGCAGCACAACCTCTCCACCGTACTGGGCCTCGTGCACAGCTCCGCGGGTCTCTCCCGCGCCCAGCTCACCCGCACCACGGGGCTGAACCGCTCCACCATCGCCGCTCTTGTCGGCGAACTCGTGCAGCTCGGCCTCGTCGTGGAGAGCGATCTGGACCAGAGCCAGCAGCACGGCCGCCCCAGCATCATGATCAATCCCGGCCCGTCGGTGCTCGCCCTGGCCGTCAACCCCGATGTAGACGCCGTCGGCGTCGCACTGGTGGCCCTCGGCGGGAATATCGTCAACCCCGTGCGTTTCCATACCGTCCGCGCCCCCTCCATGCCGGAGGTCGTGAATATCGTCTCCGCCGTCTACGCGGGCATGGCCGCGGCCCTGCCCGCGCATTTCCGTGTGGTCGGCATCGGTGTGGCCGTCCCCGGGCTCGTCGACCCCGCCGATGGGACGGTGATCGAGGCACCGCAGCTCGGCTGGCGCGAGCAGCCGCTCGCCGCGCAGCTGGCCAAGGCCCTGCAATTGCCGGTGGCCTGCGCGAACGACGCCGTTGTCGGAGCCCGGGCGCAGGCGGCCTTCGGCGCGGGCCGGGAAGTCGCGGACTTCGTCTACCTCTTCGGCGGAGCCAGCGGCATCGGCGGCGGGATCGTCAGCGGAGGCAAGCTGATGCACGGGGCGACCGGGTTCGCCGGGCAACTGGGGCACATGCTGGTGCGCACGGACGGAGCAGCCTGTTCCTGCGGTTCCTCGGGCTGCCTCGAAGCCGAAGTCACCCGGGAAGAACTGCTTCGGGCTGTGCAGCTGCCGGTGGACCGGGCCGAGGACCTGGAACAAAGCGTGCTCGGATTATTCGCATCCGGCGAGGCCTCCGCGCAGCTGCGCGAGGTTCTCTCCCGGCAGGCCCGCCTGCTCGCGGTGGGACTGCGCGGCGTGGTGCACCAGGTGAACCCGTCGCTGATCGTGCTCGGCGGATTCCTGCGCATCCTGGCCGAGGCGATGCCCGATATCGTGGAGGGGGCCGTGTCCCTCGGTGCCGCGCGCGGCGCTCGTGAGCAGGTGCGCATCGAGCTTGCCCCGCTCGGCGAGAGCCCCATCCTGGTGGGTGCCGCCGAGCTTGCCTTCGCCCCGCTGTTGGCTGATCCCGCCGGCGTCCTGCGCGCGGCATCCGCGGACCGGGAAAATTAATCGGCAGGTTGCCCCCGGGTTTAAACAGCTAGCAGCATCGTGGTGATGAAGGAACCGGTGCAGCCGCTGGTGGTCGCCTGCGGGTGGTGGCCCAAGATGCAGCTCACTTCCACGCGCACGTAGTCAACCGGCTGGTCGCAGGAAACCTGGACCTCGTAGCTGACGGTATCTCCGAAGGCGAAGCCCTCCTGATCGGTTGCGCAACCGGTGGCCGCCGTGGCCGCCGTGGCCGCCACCGAACCGCGGGCGCCGACGAGCCAGAGGCCCACCCACCCCACCGTGGAAGCGCCAGGGATTCCCCGTCCGCGATTTCGTCCTCGTTAATGTCCAGGTTGGCTGGTGTTCCCACCTCATTGTCCTTTCACATACTGTGGTGCGAGCGGTGATGCTCGTGCGAAAGTGCTGTTTCGCGGCGGCGCGCCGCATCCAGGATGGGCGACCAGTCGATCTGCCACTCCCCCCACATCATCGGTCGGTATGGCGCGTTCCTGGAGCATCTGCACGACATCCACGCCGGCATCAGTCGTCCAGAGCACGTCCAGTTCGAAGCTGACATGCCGCGAATCGGTGTATTCGGCCAGCAGCTCCCAGGCGCTCATGAGCTCGCCGGTCTTCGGGTGGAGTATTGGCTGGTGAATTCACCCTGGTGGTTGTGCACGAAGATCTTGCCCGTATCGGATTTCTTGGACCGCTCGCCGAGCCGGTTGAGGGTTTGGGCGGTGGCAAGGGTGTCCTCAAGGTTTCCAATGCCCGGGGAGGCGGCACCGCCCGAACCCACATATTTCTGGCCAACGGTCTTGGCGAACTCGATGGTATCGCCGAAGGGCTCGATGTTTCGGTAGCCGATGTCGGCCAACTCGGCGAGCACCGACTCGGTCCCAACCTCGTTTCCCCACGTCAAATAGCTGAAAATCTGGATGGAGATCTTGCTGGCGGGCACGCCCTTGCCTGCGCATTGCCCGGCCGATCATAATTGCCCTTCGTCATGCGCTTCTCGTGATGTAGTGGCACGGTGCGACGCCGCCGGCAGAGCGTGCAAAAACGCAACTACCGGCCATATGAGATCCCGGTCATATGAAATTAACACGACTCATGAGGATAAATAACGAATCTATATAGTTTGACGATGCGTCTTCGCCTTCAAACGACCACCTCCTATCGCTGTAAGACGTGATTTGTGGCTTAGCGCCAATTTGCCCATGCCTGCGCGCGAGGCGCAGGGCCGTTTCCATATGTCGCTTCACACCACAAACCCCTTGGCGAGCCGTGCCCACGGAGCGCAGAGCGCGTTCCGTCGATTAGTATGCTGTAATTAGTCGATGAATGACATAAGCAACTTCAGCGGCCTCAGCGGCTCAGGTGCCAGCGAACTATTCCAGATCCTCCGCGACGGACGAGCGCGCACGCGCACGGAGCTCTCGGAGATGATGGGCTTGGCCCGCTCCACGATCACCCTGCGCATCGAAGCGCTGATGGCCCTCGGGCTCGTGGGGTTCGTGGACGACGCCACCTCCACCGGCGGGCGCCCTTCCTCACGCATTGCACTGAACGCAGGCAGCAAGGTGGTTCTCGGCATCGACATTGGCGCATCCCACGTGCGCGTGGCACTCACCGACCTGCTCGGGCATCGGTTGCGTGAGGACGGGCGGAATATCGAGGTATCCCAGGGTCCAAATGTCGTCCTCGAAGCCGCCGTCGAGCTGGGCAAGGAGCTGCTGGAGGCGAGCGATCACGCGCTGGCCGACCTGCTGGCGGTGGGCGTCGGGATCCCTGGTCCGGTAGAACACCGCACCGGCCGCCCGTTCAACCCGCCCATCATGCCCGGCTGGAACGGATTCGACGTTCCGGGGCTGCTGCAAGACCACTTCCATGTCCCGGTGCTCGTCGACAACGACGTGAACATCATGGCCCTGGGCGAGCGCAATGTCTCGTGGCCAGAAGTGGACAACATGCTCTTCGTGAAGATCGCCACGGGCATCGGTTCGGGTCTCATCTCGAGCGGGAGACTGCAGCGCGGTGCCGACGGCGTCGCCGGCGATATCGGGCACATCCGAGTGCATAACGGCTCGGGCATCACCTGCCACTGCGGAAACCTGGACTGCCTCGAAGCGGTCGCCTCGGGACCCGCCGTGGCCAAGAAGCTCAACGCCCTCGGCCTGGACGCAAATTCCAGTGAGGATGTCGTCGCGCTCGTCAAATCGGGCAACGCCGAGGCCGTGCATGCCGTCCGCCAAGCCGGCCGCGATGTGGGCGAGGTCCTCTCCGCCTGCGTCAGCCTCATCAACCCATCCGTCATCGTCATCGGGGGCTCGATGACACTCACCGGCGAGCACTTCATCGCCGGGATACGCGAGGTGGTCTACTCGCGGGCCATCCCGGTCGCAACCCAGCACCTGCGGATCGTCCAGTCCGGAGCCGGACAGGACGCCGGTGTGCTCGGCGCCAGCATGCTGGCCATCCACCACGCCATGTCGCCGAAGCATATCGATGCCCTCGTGAATGGACTCAAGGGAGACTAAGCCAAGCGAAGAAACGACCTTTTGTCGATTGTCGACGATTTTTGCTTGACAGACAACAAAGTCTGGAAATAGTGTTGCATGCGTCACATACTCCAAGCGCTGGTGCTGATTGCCGCTGGCGTTTAACGCACGCCAGAAAGGCATCACTATGTGCTTCGGATTCAATGCCCCCGCCGCCTTCAAACGCTCCCTCGAGCAGAAGGACGTGGGGCGGCGCGGCTTCCTCCGTGGCGCGGCAGCCCTCGGCGCCGGCGCCGGACTCGTCGCTCTCGGCGGAACTACCGCGCTGGCTGCACCCACTGGCCGCCGACCGGTGCCTCCAGGACAGATCAGCATCCAGCTCTACACGCTCCGCTCGATCATGCAAGGCGAGGGCGTCGACAGCGCCCTGGCTTCTCTGGCCGACTACGGCTACACCAAGATAGAGCTAGCTAGCCTTTACGGCCGCACCGCAGGGCAAATGCGTGCCACGCTTGACTCGCTGGGCCTCACCCCGTCATCCAGCCATAGTGGCCTCAGCAATTCGCCCGCGGCGCTGGAGGCAAAGCTCGCCGATGCACTCACCCTAGGCCAGACCTATATCAACGTGCCCTACCTCGTCTCCGACAACGGTGATGACTGGCGCCGCTGGGCCGACCAGATGAACGAAGAGGCCGCGGGCGCGGCCGCAGTGGGCCTGAAATACGGGTACCACAACCATGCCCACGAGTTCACGACCGACCTCGGCAATGGCGAAACCCCGTGGGACATCTTCACCAGCCGACTCGATCCGCGCCTCGTGCACCTAGAGGTCGACCTCTACTGGGCCGTCACCGGCGGCGTGGGCGTGGGCGCAGAAGATCCGATACAGTTCGCGATTGACACGATCGCCCAGGCACCGCAGAAGACACTGCAGTACCACGTCAAAGATCGCGATACCGCGGGCGACTTCGCGGATCTCGGCACCGGTGCCATCGATTTCTCACGCATTTTCGCGGCCCACCGCCCGAAGGAGTTCATCGTGGAGAACGACCGCCCGGACGTCACCCCGTTGCAGACCGCCGAGGTGGGTTACAACTACCTGCGCACCTTGCGCTTCTAAAGATCGCCGGCAGGAGGCTAAGCGCTAGTCTCAAGCTGGCAGGCTTGAAGGCCGGGCACCGCATGGTGCCCGGCCTTCGCAGTAAGCTCCATCCGCTCCTGGAGCAGGCCTCGCAAAGCACGCCGACCGGCCGCGCTGGCCTGAAGGAACCGTAGCAACGCGAAATATCGCCTTGCCGCCGGCCACGTAGCAGCTGTTTTCATCTGCAACCACGGACTGCAACCGGTTTAAGCCGATAGGTCCCGGCTCGCACAGTGTGCGGGCCGGGACCTATCAAAACGAACTAGGAGACGAGAATTACTCGGCCGCTACGGCTTCTGCTTCTGCTTCGGCTTCGTCGTCTTCCTCAACAACTGGAGACAGCGACAGCTTTCCGCGGTCATCGATCTTGGTGATCTCGACCTGGAGCTTCTGGCCTACCGAGACGACGTCCTCAACATCCTCGACGCGCTTACCGTCGTTGATCTTGCGCAGCTCGGAGATGTGCAGCAATCCGTCCTTGCCTGGAGTCAGCGAGATGAACGCACCGAAGGTGGTCAGCTTCACGACAGTACCCAGGTAACGCTCGCCGATCTCAGGAACCTGAGGGTTGGCAATCGCGTTGATGGCCGAACGTGCGGCTTCGGCGGACTCACCATTGGTGGCGCCGATCAGCACGGTGCCGTCATCTTCGATCGAGATGTCCGCTCCGGTGTCTTCCTGGATCGTGTTGATCATCTTGCCCTTCGGGCCGATGACCTCGCCGATCTTATCCACTGGGATCTTCACCGAGATGATGCGTGGCGCGTAGGTGGACAGCTCATCCGGGGTGTCGATGGCCTGGTTGACCACGTTCAGGATGTGCAGGCGGGCCTCGCGGGCCTGGGTCAGCGCTGCGGCGAGCACCGAGGCAGGAATGCCGTCTAGCTTGGTGTCCAACTGGATCGCAGTGATGAACTCAGGAGTACCAGCCACCTTGAAGTCCATGTCGCCCATGGCATCTTCGGCGCCGAGGATATCGGTCAGGGCAGCGTAACGGGTTTCGCCGTCGACGGTGTCCGAAACCAGACCCATGGCGATACCGGCAACCGGTGCGCGCAGTGGCACACCGGCGTTCAGCAGCGACAGGGTGGAGGCGCAGACCGAGCCCATGGAGGTCGAGCCGTTGGAGCTCAATGCCTCGGAGACCTGGCGGATTGCGTATGGGAATTCTTCACGCGAAGGAAGAACAGGCATGATGGCGCGTTCTGCCAGGGCACCGTGGCCGATTTCGCGGCGCTTCGGCGAACCTACGCGGCCGGTTTCACCGGTCGAGTATGGCGGGAAGTTGTAGTTGTGCATGTAGCGCTTGCGGGTGACCGGGCTCAGCGAGTCGATCTGCTGTTCCATCTTCAGCATGTTCAAGGTGGTGACGCCCATGATCTGGGTTTCGCCACGCTCGAAGATTGCCGAACCGTGCACGCGAGGCAGGACCTCGACCTCGGCGGAGAGCTGACGGATGTCAGCCAGGCCACGGCCGTCGATGCGGATCTGCTCGGTCAGGATGCGCTGGCGCACGATGTGCTTGGTGACCGCACCGAAGGCCTTGGAGATTTCCCCTGCCCGCTCGGCGAAGGCTGCGCCTTCACCGGTCAGCTTTGCGACGATCTCGTTCTTGAACTCGCCTGCGGCATTGTCGCGGTCCTGCTTGTCAGCGATGGCGTAGATTTCGGCCAGGCGGGTGGAGGCTGCTGCCTCGACCGCTGCGTAGGCGTCATCTTCGTAGTCGCGGAACACTGGGAACTCGACGGTTTCCTTTGCGGCACGGGAAGCCAGATCGGCCTGCGCCTCGCAGAGAACCTTGATGAATGGCTTAGCGGCTTCAAGACCCTGGGCAACGACCTCTTCGGTTGGCGCGGTGGCGCCGCCCTGGATCAGTTCCCAAGCGTTATCGGTGGCGTCAGCCTCGACCATCATGATCGCCACGTCGTCGCCTGCCACACGGCCGGCAACAACCATGTTGAACACGGCGTTCTTCAGCTGGCTGTGCTTCGGGAAGGCAACCCACTGGGCGCCGTCTCCGTCATCAACCAGTGCAACGCGGACGCCGCCGATTGGACCGGAGAATGGCAGACCCGAAAGCTGGGTGGACATCGAGGAAGCGTTGATCGCTACCACGTCGTACAGCTCGTCTGGATCGATGGCCAGAACGGTGACAACAACCTGAACCTCGTTGCGCAGGCCCTTGACGAAGGCTGGGCGCAGCGGGCGGTCCATCAGGCGGCAAGCCAGGATGGCTTCGGTCGATGGGCGGCCTTCGCGGCGGAAGAAGCTGCCCGGAATACGGCCAGCTGCGTACATGCGCTCTTCGACGTCCACGGTCAGTGGGAAGAAGTCGAAGCCTTCGCGTGGGTGCTTGCCGGCCGAGGTGGCCGAGAGCAGTGCGGTCTCTTCGTCGATGTAGACCATTGCAGCGCCAGCGGCCTGCTTGGCCAGACGGCCGGTCTCGAAACGAATGGTGCGGGTACCGTAGCGACCGTTGTCGATCTGTGCTTCGGCGAACTGAATTTCTGGACCCTCCATTAAGGGGGTTCTCCTTTCGATCGCTCCCAAAGAGACAAGCGATCCGTGCAGGCCTACCCAGATCTGGTCTTCGATCGAGACTCGCACTTTAGCCGCAATAGACTAGAGCGAAAGCCACTACCGAGGACCGCGATACTGGCGGTCAGGACTCACGGTGACGCAGTCATAGGGAGTGTATTTATCGTTGAGGGCTTGACCAAAGGCCAAGACCTGACTCTAAGCCTACCGGGAATTAGTCAAAGGTGCAGTTTTTGTCGGATCGAGCGGGTGTCTTGGTGCCCAAACCCAAATCCCGAGGAGCCTGTGACGCGTTGCAGCGGACTGCCGCCCAAACCCAAACCAGGATTGAAGGAGTCGTATTATATTGTCCAACCATCGCCTTGCAGCGGCACTAGCGACCGCCTGCCTGCTTGCATTATCGGCATGCTCGACGCCAGCAGCAGATCGCACAGTCGCTGCCGGCCCTACCGAAGGACCTGCGTCGACCGAGGAGGCAATCGATATAGCCGTTAGCCCAACTGCAGATCCCGACTCCCCCGATGCATCCCCGACTCCCGCAGCAACGGAGGAAATGACTGAGGAAGAACTCGCTGTCTGGGCAGATGAGAAGTTGCAGCAGTGGATGGACGACATCAACGAGGGCTGGGAAGACGTTGCAATGGACATCCATCAACCATCTGATTTCCTCAAGTGGTATCCGACGGACCCACACGGTCATATTGTCTCGGTCGCGGCGCCCGCATACGGCGAACTGGTCATCACGCTAGAACCCTACAAATGGGAATCGAGCCCGACCGACGACCTCGCGTATGTAGGAAGCAACACCATGCTGCGCATTGGAGAACGCGAGCCCAATCTAGAAAGGATCACGGTCCTCACACAAGATGGGAAACACAGCTACGTTGCCACTCGCGCGCAGTGGCCGCCAATGAAAGGCTAGCGCCCAACTCCAAATGCAAGGGCGAAATGCCTGCTAGCCAGTGCCCGTTCAACTGCGATGCCCTCGCGCTCCATTTGTCGCGCTGCCCCGAATGCAGTTCGTTTCAAAAGGCGAAGGAACTGATCCACGGACCGGGCCAGGGATTCATCGTCGGAAATCTTTCGGAACGCTCAGGCTAATACACGCCACTAATCGGTGGTCCCAATCCAGCCGATGAGACGCTGCGCAGACACCGGTTATTCCGCACCTTGTATTGTCGCGACCTTTTAGTCGGAGCAGCAGCCATTTCTCCGGCTATGGCAGCCCGACAAGCCACGTTCAATGCGGCGAACTCTTCCGCGGATGTACCGCCGGCCAACAACGATGAAGAGCTTAGTGTCGTCAGCTCTGGTGAGGAACCCTTTTCCATTTCCCGAAATTTGTTCCCCAGAACGGGATTATTCTCTGGATTACGTATGTTCTACCCAAAGACGCCCAAAAGACGTTACGTTTCGCGTGCCGCCATCCGGCGCGTGGACACAGGCTTACATCAAGACTAGGGAAAGAACTCCTATGACAACCATGGTCAACGCATATGCTTCCCCTTCGGCCACCGAGGGACTCATTCCCACACAGATCGAACGCCGCGAAGTCGGGCCTCACGATGTGCTAATCGACATCAAGTACTCGGGCATCTGCCACTCCGACATTCACACCGTACGTGGCGAATGGGGCCCGCAGACTTATCCGCTGGCTCCTGGCCATGAAATCGCTGGCATCGTTGCAGAGGTCGGCTCGGCTGTCAGCAAGCACAAGGTCGGTGACCGCGTAGGTGTGGGTTGCATGGTCAACTCCTGCATGGAATGCGAGAACTGCCTCGCGGGAGACCAGCAATTCTGCGACAAGTCGGTGGGAACCTACGGTGCCACGGACCGCGACGGCACCATCACCCAAGGCGGCTACTCCACCCACGTTGTCGTCACCGAGAACTTCGTGCTGAGCATCCCTGAAGGTATCGAACTCGATGTGGCCGCTCCGCTGCTTTGCGCAGGCATCACAACTTTCTCCCCGCTGAAGCACTGGGGTGCCGGTCCCGGCAAGAAAGTTGCAGTGGTGGGCCTTGGCGGTCTGGGCCACATGGCGGTGAAGATCGCCAGTGCCTTGGGTGCCGAAGTAACCGTGCTGTCCCAGTCCTTGAAGAAAAAGGAAGACGGGCTACACATGGGGGCAAGCGATTACCGCGCTACCAGCGACGAGAACACCTTCAAGGAACTGCAAAAGAGCTTCGATCTGATCATCAACACGGTGAGCGCCTCGATCAATGTCAGCGACTACCTGGGACTGCTGCGCGTCAATGGCACCATGGTCAACGTCGGCGCACCGGCAGAGCCGCTGCCGGTCAACGCCTTCGCGCTCATTGGCGGTCGCCGCTCATTCGCCGGCTCCCAGATTGGCGGCATCGAGGAAACCCAAGAGATGCTGAATTTCTGCGCCGAGCACGGAATTGGCGCAGAGGTTGAGGTCATTGCCGCCGAGCAGATCAACGAAGCCTACGAACGCGTGATGAAGTCCGATGTCCGCTACCGCTTCGTGATCGATACCGCAACGCTCGTATAAGCGAACCAAATTTGTTCGTCTGAGGCGCACACGGCGTTCGAATCATTGACCGGAGGGTTAGTGGTTCGAACGCCGTTTTTGGAGGAAACAACTTGCAGCTACACCAGAATGCTCCGTCGCTACTTGCCGAGAAATCAGGGCAAGTACATTGAGCGCTCCCGATTTCACCGAATATCAGTGGGATTTCCTTGAACGCGGTAGCGTGCTGGTGGTAACGCTCAGCGGACCCGCCAACATCAGGCTCATGGATCCGGAAAATTTCGCGGCCTTCCAGGACGGAGCCGATTACGACTTCCATGGCGGAATGGCGCGCAAGGCACCCTACAGGCTCAAGGTCCCGCAGTCCGGCCCATGGTTCTTGGCGATTGATCTGACGGGGCTAGACGTCCGCGGGGTACGCCACGCGGTGAGTGTGGATCCACCGCCGAAACTCACCGACCGCCGGCCATAGTCGATAGTGCCCGGGTGCGCCGAGAGGCAAGTGGCCCGTTGGTCAAGCCCAAAGGGTTGCACGCGGATTTCTGCGTTCCCTAGCCGGCCAATTTGAGTGAGAGATCCACTAGGCTCTCCGCATCGAGCCCCGGCCAGCCATGGAGCTTGTCCAGCCAATGCTCTGGGATAGCCGGCAGGCCATAGGCAGCACCTATCAACGATCCAGCAATCGCCGCTACGGTATCCGTGTCGGCACCGCCACGTACCGCTGCTTCCAGGGAAGCAACTAAATGCGTTGACTTCTCCCCTACGGTATCCGTGGAAACGGCAATGGAGCTCCATGCTCCTTGGAAAGCTTCCACGACCCACCCGTTGTGCGAGAAGTCGCGCGGTCGCTTGTCTTCGGCCTGTTGAATGCGCTGTTCCCAAACCACTGCGCGTGCGGGTTCTAAAAGCTGCAGCCCAATTCGAATATCCAATTCACCGGTGAGCACAGCGTGACGCACGGCAAGAGTCCACAACCCGCAAGCTTCTGCCGCCTCCTCATCGAAGTGAGTCAGCCTGCTGATAGCGGTTGCCGCTTGATAGGCCTCGGCAGGCGTGCGCTCTAGATAGGCCAAGGCGACGGGTGCCGTACGCATCAGGCTTCCGTTGCCACCCGAGCGGCCGGTTCGCCGGTGGACGGATTCGGCAGCCTTTATTGCGTCTTCTGCGCTGGGCTCGTGGCGGTTATTCTCACGCGCGGTTTCTTCGGCTTTTCCGAGGACGGAACGCGTCTGGCTGCCAACATCCGGTGCGCTCTGAGCCCAAATGGCCCACTGCCGCACCATGTAATCCGCTGCGTCACTATTGAGTGTTCTTTGGGAGTTTACGAGTGCCCGTGCAATCACGATTGCCATCGAGGTATCGTCCGTCCATTCCCCCGGCGCAAAGTCTCCGAGCCCTCCGCCGATCATGGCAACCGGGGCGTCCTGAGGCATCGGGGCATCGAATTCATAGCCAGCGCCAAGTGCGTCCCCTGCAGCCATGCCCACGAGTGCTCCACAGATACGGCTCTTCATGCCAGACGAAAACTCCATGCGGTCCCCCCCACCAGAAAATTTGACTCATACTCAGCTTCTGCTGTGTGTCTAAATTACCGTGCGCGCCCGACAAGATGGCCGGAAGCTACTACTTGTTCGAATCAAGAGGGAATACGAGAAGCGAGCTTGATGCGGTCGCAACGACCTTGCCGTTCTTATCTACGACTTCCCCTTCAGCGAAGATCACTCGCCGGCCCGGCTTGGTAACCCTCCCGGTGCATCGCAGCGGCCCACTGTCGGCAAGCACTGGACGCAGGTAGTTCACTTTGATCTCGATAGAGGTATATCCCATTCCTGCAGGAAGCGTCGAGTGCGCTGCGCAGCCGAGCGCCGAATCGAGCAGTGCACACACCAGCCCTCCGTGCACCGCACCAATCGGATTGTAGTGCGACTCCTCCGGAGTGCAGGTGAAGGTCACCGACCCCTCAGATACTTCGGCTACATCCATATTGAGATGCCCTGCGATGGGCGCCCCCGGAATTTCGCCGGAGGCCATCAGTTTCAAATACTCGAGCCCGGAAAACAACGGTAGCTGCTGCAGCGCGCTAGCAGGATCTCGCCACCTCACGACCTTTTCGTGTTCGCCAGATCTAGCTTCCATTTGTTTTCCCCTCTTCGTTCCGGGCTTCAGTAACTTGCGAAGGCAACGGCACGTTTTGCAACCGCAACTGTCCGCGGGCAAGCACCTTGGAGCTGGCAACATCTGTGATGATGACTTCCCACAATTGCTGAGTACGTCCTTGGTGTAGCGCGGTGGCTTCCACCCTTGCCAGTCCCGCACTGCCTGGCCGCAAGAAATCTGTGGCGTTATGTACACCGACGGCAAATTGGCCAAGTTCCTTCACCGCATAGCTCGCCGCGATGCTGGCGGCACTTTCAACGATCGTGGTGAACAGCCCGCCGTGCACCACTCCCCATGGGGTGTGGTGCTTTGCCCCGAGCTCCACGTGCCCACGGAGGAACGTCTTGCCAACCTCATCAACGATAAAGCCGGAAGCGGCGACAAAGTCGCTGGCCGCATCGAGCCCCATGTCAGGAAGTACGTCGTTGTTTGTTTTCATTGATTGGCCTCTCAAAAGCTAACTGTTATATTTGAAGCTAGCTAGATCGACGGGACATGTCAACGGTAAGGAGCGCTCTTCATCATGCAATGGCTCGACTATGACACCGAGAATTGTTCGATTCAGCGCACGCTGGACATCATTGGTGAAAAGTGGAGCCTAATGGTGCTTCGTGAAGCTTTTAACGGTGTGCGCCGATTTGACGCGATCCGTAATCATCTAGGGGCTTCCGAGGCGGTCATCGCTGCCAGACTGCGCACCCTTGTGGCAGCTGGAATTCTCTCGGCCACACCATACAAGGAGCCAGGCCACCGTACTCGAAACGAGTATCGCCTGACGCAAAAGGGCTTTGATCTCTATCCCGTACTTATCTCGTTGCTCCAGTGGGGCGACAAATACGAAGCAGATACGGCTGGCCCACCGCTACTGGTTACGCATCGGGAGTGCGGCGAACCGGTGTTAGCAGTTATTCAGTGCGCCGGTGCGCATGTTCTTGATTCACCACGAGAATCGCAGGTCTCCCCCGGCCCGGGGGCAAAACTCCGCAACTCCGTTATCTAAGGCCACAAGATCACAGCCCCAACTTTTCCGGAAACCGCGGCCAACTCGATCAACACCCCCGCATTCCAGAACAGATTAGTTGTCGTCAAGGCTCGCCCATGACCCGAACGCGGACAGTGGTCGATCACCCTTTAGCGCATTTCCCGCCGCAATTTGTACTTTGAGCTGTCCGAAATCAATTTTGCGTTGGTAGAGGGTGGCTCGGTATAAACCGACTACTTTCTAGCATCGCTAGCGGCGGCGCACCTCATTACCGCGACAAATACCAGCGGCATTCCTGCTATCTGCAGGGTCCAACCGCTTCTGGTCGCATCGACAAAATAAGTACTTTCGAATGACCTGGCGTTCAGCCTCCACACGCGATCATTTGGAGTTTTCAGATGTAGCCTGCATTGAGCTCAGCTACGAAGACCAGAGCCCATCACGCAATTTAGCTTGTTCGGAAAATCTTCCCCAAGGAAATCAGCAATAACCCCAGCAGAACCTCAGGAATTCGATACCTCATTTAGCTGAAATGCAAGAAACAAGTTACTGTGCAGTAACTCACCGAGCGAAAACCACTGGAATTTAGCTGAAAACCCTGAGAGTTTCTTGCTAACCGCTGAAAATAGCGCGCCCGTGTACGCAGTGCGCTCCAACAAGGAATACGGTAGAGGTAGACGTTTTTTCGTTGATGACTCTAACGCATCAAACGATTGTTACTTCGTCGCGTCCGTGAACGGCGCGACAGCCCCGACACAAAGGCTAAATTTTGAACGGCAATGCCACTTTTAAACACCACAATGTGGCCCTCTTGGCGGTAAACAGCGTACTTGCACCTGAGGTCATGAGTTCGGCAGAA
This sequence comes from Glutamicibacter sp. AOP12-B1-11, assembly GCF_052379245.1. Lineage (NCBI taxonomy): Bacteria > Bacillati > Actinomycetota > Actinomycetes > Micrococcales > Micrococcaceae > Glutamicibacter > Glutamicibacter sp. AOP12-B1-11. The sequence continues at coordinate 63,181 of NZ_JBQSYL010000026.1, forward strand.
TTCGACGAGCGCCTGGCCCCTAGCCTCAAGCGTCTGCGCCTCTCCAAAAAGCTGCTTGAACGAGTGTCGGGTGTCAAAGAACGCCGCTGGTGGTCCGAAGGCATGGAATTTGATGATGCGGCGATTCTCGCTGGCAAGAAAGCGCTGGCTCAGGCCGGCGTTGAACCAGGCCAAATCGGCCTCCTGATCAACACTTCGGTGACCCGACGCAACCTAGAGCCTTCGGTAGCCTCAAAGGTTCACAACGGATTGGGCCTGCCGTCCTCCGCCATGAACTTCGATGTGGCCAACGCCTGCCTAGGGTTCGTCAACGGTATGAGCCTGGCTGCAAACATGATTGATTCCGGACAGATCAAGTACGCGCTGATCGTGGCCGGTGAAGATTCCCGGCCCACCCAGGAGACGACGTTCCAGCGCCTCAACGCCGAGAACTCCACCCGTGAAGACTACATGCGCGAATTTGCAACTCTGACTCTGGGCTCCGGCGCGGCTGCCGCCGTCATTGGACCGGCGGATGTTCACCCTGACGGACACCGCATTCTCGGCGGGGTTTCCCGCGCAGGAACCGAGCACCACGAGCTTTGTGTCGGCGGTCCGACCGGCATGTACACCGACACCAAAGGCCTGCTGGACAACGGCTTGGAGTTGGTAGTTGATGCTTGGGATGAAGCACACCATTCCGGCTGGGACTGGAAGTCCATGGACCGTTACGTCACCCACCAGGTCTCGAAGTCCTACACCAGCGCCATTATCAAAGCCGTGGGCCTAGTAAAGGACCGAGTGCCGATCACCTTCTCCAAATGGGGCAACGTGGGGCCTGCTTCCCTGCCAATGACCTTGTCGCAGGAGGCCGACTCGTTAAAGCCTGGTGACCGCGTGCTCTGCATGGGCGTCGGCTCAGGACTGAACACCGCGATGATGGAGATCGCCTGGTGACCGAGATCTTTCCCGGCGTAGATGCAAAATACTCGGGCTACCTAGACGTCCTTTCTACTTCGGAGGTAGACGATCCAGGAACCACCCACCTGTGGCATTTGCTGGACAACGAAGAAGAACTCATCGCGCGTGGTATCCACCCAGTCGGCACCCTGGTGTGCGTGCACGGCAATCCCACATGGTCCTACCTGTGGCGCAGCCTGCTGAGCCACGTTTCGGACAACGCCTTGCCATGGCGTGTCATCGCCGTAGACCAGCTTGATATGGGATTCTCTGCCCGCACCGGGAAGTTCCGTCGGCTGGCCGATCGAGTCAACGACCTAGGCGATTTGATCGAAGGCCTCGGACTCAACGGCAAGGTCACCACGGTTGGCCACGACTGGGGAGGAATCATTTCCCTGGGCTGGGCCGTAGCCCACCAAGAGCAGCTGGCGAACGTAATCCTTACCAACACCGCCGTACACCCTGCGGGCTTCGAGCTACCAGCCGCCCTGCGTTTGGCTTCGAACCCTGCAGTCCATGGGTGGGGCACCAAGAGCACTGACGCATTCCTTCGAGTGACTCATTCGCTGGCTCAGCCGGCCTTAGAGTCAGACGTCCGCAAGGCATTCATGGCTCCCTACACCAGCGCGGACAAGCGCACAGGCGTCGCAAACTTCGTAGCGGATATTCCTTTTAGCGAAGATCACCCGAGCCGTCCTGCATTGGAGGAGATCTCCGACGCAATTCGCTCGCTCTCCGTTCCGGCGCTCATGCTGTGGGGCCCTAAGGACCCGGTGTTCTCCGATCGCTACCTAAGAGATCTGATGGGCCGTCTGCCCCACGCTCAGGTGCACCGTTTCGAAGGCGCCAGCCACCTGTTGCCTGAAGACCGCGATATCGCCTCCCCCATTTTTAATTGGTTGGGCGCCGAACGGGATTCTAAGAACTCCTCACGCGCCACCGCCCTGAGCGACTACCGTCCGATGCTCGCCGAGCTGGATTCACGCACAGATGACCACAGCATTGCGGTAGTGGATATCAATCCCCCGCGCTCCCTGTCCTGGTCTGAGCTCGGCGAACGGGTCAATGCTCTCGCAGCTGGCCTCTCGCAGATTGGTGTCACCGCCGGATCCAGAGTTAATCTTTTGGTGCCTCCCGGCATCGAATTGACTTCGCTGATTTACGCTTGCCTGCGTCTGGGCGCGGTCATTGTGGTGGCAGATGCAGGCCTGGGCACCAAGGGCTTGGGACGTGCCATCAAGGGGGCCGGCCCTAGTTTCCTTATCGGGATCGATCGTGCACTCGTGGGCGCCAGATTCTTTGGCTGGCCCGGCACCCGAATTGCCGTGGAAAACTTGCCGGCCACCAAGCGCAAACTCCTCGGGGTGGCACATACCGTCCCCGAGCTGCTCGAGTCCGGTAATTCCGCTGCCCACGATGCGCCGACATTTGGCGAAGCCGACCCGGATGCCGATGCCGCGGTACTCTTCACCTCCGGGTCCACCGGCCCAGCCAAGGGAGTGGTCTACACGCACCGGCAATTGGCTGCCATGCGGGATACGCTGCGCGAGACGTACAATCTCAAGGCCGGCTCCGCTCTGGTAGCAGGATTTGCACCATTCGCACTTCTCGGCCCAGCTTTGGGCGCAACCTCGGTCACCCCCGATATGGATGTTACGGCACCGCGCACCCTGACCGCCGCGGCGCTGGCGGATGCTGCTTTAGCCGTTGACGCAACCACCGTGTTCGCTTCTCCTGCCGCCTTAGCGAATGTGCTGGAAACTGAAGATGCTCTAGACGGACGCCAACGCAGGGTCCTCGAAAATGTCTCCCTGATGCTCTCGGCCGGAGCACCAATTCCAGAGCCTTTGCTGGCCAGGGTCCAGGGCCTGGTACCCAATGCCCGGGTGCATACCCCGTATGGGATGACCGAGGCGCTTCCCGTGACCGATATTGATTTGGCAGGTATTCGCGCCGCCGGATCAGGGAACGGAGTATGCGTTGGCACTGCGGTCGCGGGGGCTCAAGTAGCCATTGCGCCGCTTGATTCCGATGGCCAAGCAGGCAACGAACCATTGGAAGAACCAAATCTCACCGGTGAAATCCTGGTGCGCGCACCCCACGTGAAGGATCGCTACGACAGGCTCTGGATCACCGAGCAGGTTAGCACCTCCATTCCTGGCTGGCACCGCACCGGAGACGTGGGTCATCTCGATGACCATGGACGGCTATGGATCGAAGGCCGCCTCGGCCATGTGCTGCACACCGCCACGGGCTCGAAAACACCTGTGGCAGCGGAGCAGGCAGCCGAATCTGTAGCCGGCGCCGGACGAGCTGCGGTGGTCGGTGTCGGACCGGCAGGGACTCAAGCCGCCGTAGTGGTGATGGAAACAGTCCCACCGGCCCGCCGCGCGTCTCCCGCCCCGGCCGCATTTGCGCACGCGGTGCGCACCGCGGTGGAACGAACTGGTCTGGAAATTTCGGCTGTACTCCTCGTCCCGGATCTGCCAACAGATGTTAGGCACAATTCCAAGATTGACCGTGCGGCGCTGGCAGGCTGGGCGGCGACCACGCTGGCCGGCGGAAGGATCGGCAAGCCATGAGTGAAAACCAAAGTTCCGCGCCAACCCGTCGCGTCTTAGTCACCGGCGCCAGCGGAATGCTTGGCGGCGCCATAGCAGAGCGGTTACGCACCCAAGGCCATCTTGTCCGAACCTTCCAACGCAGACCATCGCAGGGAGCCACGGACGACGTCTTGGGTTCGCTTGCGGATTCTGAGGCAGTAAGGCAAGCGACCAAGGGCATGGATGCTGTCATCCATCTGGCAGCCAAAGTTTCATTCACCGGTGCATGGCAAGAATTTGTCGACACGAATATCAACGGAACTAATAATCTGCTCAGGGCTTCCAAAGAGGCCGGAGTCAAAGACTTCGTCTTTGTTTCTTCCCCTTCGGTGGCGCACTTCGGCGAACCTTTGGCCGGCGCAACCGCCGGTGTGGCAGATCCTGAGCGGGCCCGCGGAAACTATGCGCGTTCCAAAGCGGCGGCGGAGCTCAATGCTCTTGCCCAAGATTCGTCTGACTTCCGGGTAACCGCGATCAGACCCCATGTGGTCTGGGGTCCCGGTGACACGCAGCTGGTTGAACGGGTCATTCACCGAGCAAAAGCCGGACGACTTCCGCTGCTGGATCATGGAGCAGCGCTCATTGACACCACCTACATCGACAATGCAGCCTCGGCGATAGTTCGCGGCCTCGAGCGCATGGAGTTTGCTCACGGTCGTGCCCTGGTAGTCACCAATGGTGAGCCGCGCCCGGTGGGCGAACTCATTGCAGGGATCTGCCAAGCGGGCGGCGCACCAGCCCCCCGGCTAAACGTTCCGGGCTGGCTTGCACGCGGTGCGGGATCAGTCATCGAACGCGTCTGGCTTGCGGCTGGCGCCAAGGATCTTGTACACGACGAACCGCCGATGACGCGGTTCCTTGCGGAGCAGCTGTCGACCGCACACTGGTTTGATCAGCGCGAAACGCACGAAATCTTGGATTGGAAACCTGAAGTAACCATCGCTGAGGGATTGCAAAGACTCGCTTCCCACTACGTTGAGCTGGATCGATAGATTGCATAGGAAATTAGCCGCAGAATAGTCGCCTCTGCCCGGAGGGTACATCTGGATGGCTCGCAGCGTTCTACAGCTTCTGCGCCCCGGACCTGACGGATTACTTCGAGGTGTTCCTCGAACCCGAATCGGCGTGCATCAGATACCGCTGGGCTCGGCAGACGCCTCGGATTATCCACGAGCGCTTACAGCTTGTCAGCGGGGAATCTCCACATCACGTGTCCATCCTTAATTCTCGTTCACCAGCGGAAGGCCGCAGAGACTGTACTCGGTCGCTAGGATCCGTTCTTCCACGGATAGGTGCTACCAAGCGGTCGACTACCTGGCAACTGCTCCAGCGGCAACCGCGCAGAATTCGAAAATTGGCGCGCATCAGGAAACCTTGATTCACTCTTTCTTGCAGCACGAGTACTCTGCGCTAAGTTGATTCAATGAGCAATAAGATTTCTTATCAGGGCGAAGCCGGATCGAACTCAAACATCGCTTGCACCGAGAGGTTCCCCGATATGGAAGCCGTCCCGTGCGCCAGCTTCGAGGATGCGTTTGCGATGGTCGAAAGTGGCGCGGCAGACCTCGCCATGATCCCGATAGAGAATTCCATTGCCGGCCGTGTTGCCGATATCCACGTATTGCTCCCGGAATCTGACCTTCAAATCGTTGGGGAACATTACCTCAGAATCCGTTTCGACCTGCTCGGAATTCCCGGAAGCAGCATTGAAACCGCCACCGAGGTCCATAGCCACATCCACGCGCTAGGCCAGTGCCGACGTTTGATCCGCGAACATCAGCTGACCCCGGTCATAGCCGGGGATACTGCAGGGTCCGCCCGCGAGATCCGGGATTGGGATGACCCCCGAAAATTGTCGTTGGCCCCGCCGATGGCCGCCGAACTTTACGGACTCGAGGTCCTGTCCAGCGGGGTCGAAGACGACCCAACGAATATGACCAGATTCGTTGTGCTGGCCCGCAAACAAGCTTTGCCTACCCGGGCGCAACTGCCCGATGAAGTCATCACGAGCTTGGTCTTCCAGGTACGCAACGTGCCCAGTGCGCTGTACAAGGCACTTGGCGGATTCGCGACAAATGGCGTGAACCTCACGCGTATGGAAAGCTACATGGTCGGCTCCACATTCGCCGCGACCACGTTCATGGTTGACATTGAAGGGCACCCGGAAGATCTTCCCGTACGGCTCGCCCTAGAAGAACTGGATTTCTTCACATGGGAAATCAAAACCCTCGGAACCTACGCGGCCAGCGAGCACCGGCAGGCCGGATCAGCTTCTTTCATCTGATGTTGCTCCGTCGCTCTGACACGCTTCGTATCCATTGGACGCAAATGTTCTAGGCCGCAGGGGAATCAGTCTGAGGGACTTTCATAGCCTGCGACCAAGCAGTTCTGCACCATGGCTGCTGGAGAATCGACCGTATCCGGAACGTACCCCGTAGACGTCGCAGATCACCAACGGCGTATTTCCCGTTGCGGCGTTAGGCCAGCTATTGGCGAATAGCAGCCAAATTAGCTTCAAGCAGAGCTCCGACGGTTTCGATTGCCTCCCGTACGGCATCCGGATCGGCAACAGTCAGTTGCTGAAACACTAAACCGTCCAAAGCGGCAAAGACCGCTCGGGCCAGCGGTCGTGAGTTGACGTGCCCTTGCCTACCCAAGGCACGCTGCAAAGCGTCGATATATCCCTCATAGAGCGCTTTGGCCTCATCGCGAAGGTCGGGGCGGCGGCGCGACTCCAGCACGAATTCATACTGAAACAGCTGAAGCTGCGGCTCTCGCTCGACCAGTTCGACCAGCGTACGCGCGAACCCCCCGTCTATGGTTTCCGCGGCAGACAAGTCACTTAGTCGTATAGCCCTAGATATTGCCCAGGCCACCGCCTCATGGAGCAACGTGTCCTTGGTCCCGAAGTGGTGGCTAATCAGGGTGTTGTTGACCTGCGCTACCTCGCTGACCGCACGAAAAGTAAGACCGTGGAGTCCGCGTTCGGCCACGACCGCCACGGTGGCGGCAAGCAGTGCTTCCTTGCCGTCGCCATATTTATTGTTCCGCATCGCTTTCACATACTGAGTCTAACTCCTCAACGTGGCCCTTGACACAACGAACTAAGCAGATGCATAGTTTTAACCATGTGAGGCAGACCACGCCTCGAAACCCGCGAAACACAATTCCCGCGCAGCCTCCAACTCGTGATCGAAAGGCCCCTCATGTCTGCCTCGATAGACCCCAGCAAATCCCCTCCGACGCTTCACCGCACCTTGCGGTGGCAGGATGCATTCGCCTTGGCGATGGCCGTCTCCGGAGGTCTCTTCGTATCCTTCGGTGCAACCATGGCCGCCATCGGTGCGCTGTCGGCCATGTTCATTTGGGCCCTTGCCGCAGGCATCGGCTGGGCGCAGAATCACCTCTTCGCGGAGATGGCATCCATGTTCCCCGACAAGCCCGGAGGGGTCCCGATCTACGCGCATGAGGCTTGGAAAGGACGATTTGCTCCAGCAGGTGCGCTGGCGACTTTCGGATATTGGTTCGGCTGGTCCGCCGTTATTTCAATCGTCAGTCTGACCGCCGGTGCCATCATCCAGGTCCGCTGGTTCCCGGTAGCGACTTGGGTCCTGGACTTGGGAATCCTGCAGGTAGGGCCGGCGCAGTTGATCGGTATTGTGCTAATTCTTGCACTCATGGTGCCGAACCTCTTCGGTGCACAGCCAGCGGCTTGGGTAAACAAAATCTTCGGAGCCTTGCTGCTGATCCCCCTACTTACCTTCGTGGTTGCCCCGCTGGTTAGCGGCCAGTGGGACGTGAGCAACCTGTCTTGGGGTCTAGGACAGGCCGGAGCCGACCACTGGGGAGGCTGGCAAGACGCCGCAGTATGGCTCTACCTCATCGGCTGGACCGCGTACGGCACCGAAATGTGCGCAGCGTTCACGCCCGAATACCGTAGCAAGAAGGACGCCCGCCGCGCGCTCTCCAGCTCCGGGGCCTACACGTTCATGATGTTCGCACTGGTCCCCATTGGCATCGGCGGACTGCTCAGCCAGGCCGACGCCGCAGCAGATCCCGCGGCAGTGTTTGTCAGTGGCTTCGCGGCCGTATTGCCCGCTGGCTTCGCCGGGGATGCGGCGCTGCTTATTACCATTGGAGCGCTGCTCATGGGCGTGAACGCCAGCATGGCAGACGGGTCACGCGCGCTCTTCGGAGCCGCAGTCGATGGGTTGGTCCCCCGCGAGTTCGAGAAGCTCAACCGTCATCAGGTCCCAGCCAGGGCTATCGCTGCCGCCGTGGTCATGAACATCCTGCTGGTCCTCTTCGTCTCCAACCCGATTTCCATCCTCGTGGCGGCAAATATCGGCTACCTCTTAGCCATCCTGCTGGCCGTCTCCGGTTTTCTGCTTCTTCGCTGGGATCGGCCCGACGATCCACGCAGTTTCAAGCTCGGGCGTTGGTCAATTCCACTGGCCATAGTTCTCACCATCTATGGAGCGGCAGTCTTGATCGTCGGGGCCGCTTCGTCCCAGATATCTGGATATGGAGGGCCCTTCGAGTTGACTATCGGCGTCGGCATCCTCCTGCTCTCCCTGGTCCTGTTTGTGATCCGGCGCCGATTCCAGGATCGACTGCCATTGATGCGCGAGCCGCAGGCCCCTTCAGACCTCCACGAAACCCAAGCCTAGAACTCTCTTTATTCACCCCAACAAAGGAAGAACAACCTCATGCCACAGGTATTCCACGCCCATCACACCACCACCGCATTCGAACCGTTCGAACTCGGCACCGTCCAGTGGCTCCGCCGCAATGGCGACAACGGCAATCAGGCGCTCGCCTC
>NZ_JBQSYL010000027.1:0-69384 GCF_052379245.1 Glutamicibacter sp. AOP12-B1-11
CTAGGCTTGGATTTCCAGGTCGCCATCGGCACCACAAATTCCGGCGATTCCTGGGTACTGCGGATTCCACGTCGCCCCGATGTCACCGAACGCGCGGCGGTAGAAGGCCGGCTGCTCCACTGCCTAGCGCCGCACCTGGACGTAGCGATTCCCGATTGGAAAATCCATAGCGAGCAGTTGATCGCCTATCCGCTATTGCCCGGCGAACCGGGGCTCACCCTCGACGAGGCAGGGCAGCCACACTGGCATTTCGACCTGGAATCCCGGCACTACGCGCACTCCTTGGCGGATGTGATTGCGCAATTGCATGCGGTGGATCCACGGGTAGTTGCCGACAGCGGGATCGAGGTGTTCACTCCCGACTCCGTGCGCCAACGCAAGCGAGAGGACATCGCCACAGTCGTGAACGAATTTGAGGTAGCCCCAGATTTGCAGGACCGCTGGAACGCCTGGTTGGCCGATGACCGGTACTGGCCGCAGCACACCACCGTGACGCACGGAGAAATTTATCCCGCGCACCAACTGATGACCGGCGAGCGCATCGACAGCATACTGGACTGGACCACCGCGGCCATCGGCGACCCGGCCCGGGATTTCGTCTTCCACCAGGCAAGCGTTTCTCCGCAGGCGTTCGATGCCACCGTGGCCCGGTACGTAGCTCAAGGCGGGGTGGTTTCTCCGCTTTTGGCGGAGCACTGCGCCGAACTTTTCAGTACCGCCGCCGTTGATTACGGCCTCTTCGCGCTGCAGACCGGGGCCGACGAACATCTCAAGGCCGCAGCGGCCCAGCTCAATTCCTAGGCCGACTGCCCAGAGACTTTGCCGCCGCGCTGAGTACCGGACTTCGTCCATGGCTGTCCGGCCGACAAGTGCAATCTAGTCCGCTCGGATTCTTGTCTCGTGAGCGTTGCTCGCCTCGGCAAGTACGGTGAGCTCACCGCTGATTGGTTTCCACAGTGCCGCCCGGATAGCGGTGAGCTGCTCCAAATTCCGTGGAGTCAGCTCATCCAATGCACGAATGTAGTCCGGGACGATTTCTCGTGGCAACCGCAGGCCCATCGTCAGATGCGGAGTCCATCTCGACCCTCGACCATCCGGGTTCAGCGCGCTAATCTCGCGTGCAGCAGATTCCAGTTCTTCGGAGGTTTCAAGCAACCAGGCGACGGTTTGCTTTCGCTTCGTTCCGAAAACAACGGTGCCCACACGCTCCAGCCGTGCCGGGATCAGCGCAGGAAGCAACCGCGCAGAACATTGCGCAACCTCATCGGCCATTGCAGGTGAAAAGGTGATGGTGATATGCGGCGTCTGCTGTTGCACCGGAAACCCACACTCGGAAAGACGCGCGAACACCTCGCGGATCTGTTGCTCCTCGGCATCCGCCAATCGCAACAAGATGTTTTCTGGCGAGCTTCTCATCAGCGCTTCCTTATCCTGCACCTTATCCCTTGACGGCGACAGTTTACCGGTTGGGCTTCCCCACCATATCGCTCATGGAGCGGGTCGATGAAAAGGCAGAGGTATTCCCAATAACTCTCGTTGGCCGGGGTAAACAACAGAGTGCTTACTCCCTTGGCTTTGCCACAGCTTAGAGGCCTAGTGCTTGAGGCAGTTCAAGGGCTTCCCGGCGGTCCATATAATTGCGCGAATCCCGGATTGCAGTGCGGTACAGATCAGACCCAAGAATAGTCGGTTCAGCTTCGACGCCTGATTGTTGCCTTCGGGAATAGCGGCTTCACCATAATCAGACAAGGGGTATCTTCGCCCCACAGGTTGGTCTCCTCCAGAGCAAGAAAACCGCACTTTTCATAAAAGTGGCGCGTGCGTCGATATCCTTCATCCGGATGCGATGCTCCGAGCGTCTTCACTTCCAGCAGCTTGACCCCGTTGCCGAGCGCCTCGGCTTCGAGCGCCTCAACCATCGCACTGCCCACGCCGGATCCATGGAATTCACGATCAACAACTGTCAGATGGATTTCCGCGACGTGCGGAAAATGCCGGTCGACCAGCGTGAGTCCGATGACTTTCCCTGCGTTGTCCCGAACCGTCCAGGTTTCTTTGGTGCGCGCGGCGTCGATGTACTCCGCATTGGATTCAGGCTGCCCAAACCATTCGGGAACGGTTGACAACAATCGTGCGGTGTCTTCCGGGAGCTGGGCATCACGTCCCGCCGTCCAAGGTGCACTATTCATCTTCACAACCGCATCGACCTCTCGCAAAGCGCGCTAACCGTCCTATCCGAGCGTAGCCCAGCACGTCGATTGGCAGAGCGACAGTCATCCCTGATTTCGTGGTTCAAATATCTAGATACACGTTATACTTAGATACATGAACGACGATGAGGTGAAACCGGAATGGCCGTCAACGTGGACCCGCGCCGCACTGGGAACGGCTGTTCTCGCCAGTCTTGAGAATGGGCCGCTGCACGGGTACGGAATCGCGCAGGCAGTTAACGAACTTGGCTTCGGGCGCCCAAAAGGCGGATCCCTCTACCCGCTGCTCACCGGCCTGGAAAACGATGGCGCCGTGATCGCGCAATGGGAACAAGGGCAGAACGGCCCCGGAAAACGCAACTATGCACTGACTCCGCCCGGGTATACAAGGCTCCAAGAGGAACGCCGGGCCTGGCATGCTCTAGCCGAATCGCTAGGCGCGCCAAAACCAGCTACTGATTACGACTCGGACCTCCAAGGAAGGAAGCCATGACTCAGCATTCCCCACAACCACTCATCGAGCTTGATCTCACCGGGCTCATCGAAGAATTTCGTGCGGCCCGGGGAGCGGAAAGCGACGTTGAGTGGCTTCGAACCGTTGCAGGGCGCCTCATGCTCGACGACGTCAAGCTTTCTACCGCCAAAGAGGCACTCATCAAGCTTTTGCCGGTACTCAGAGATGCGCAGGAACCGGCGGAAGACCTGTTTGGGGATCCAAAGGTCTGGGCCAAGGATCAGCAGGAGCGCTGGCAGCAGTCCGGAACCCCTGCCTACGACCGGCACGAACTGCTCTCCACGGGGCAGTTCACGCAAGCCGTCTGCTTCAGCGCGACATTGATTGCGGTAGCAGTAACCATTGTTGCGCTGATCGACGATGGGTGGACAGCACCCTTGAGCTGGATGATGTTCGCCCTTCCCTTCTTTTTGGCAGCAGCAACCATAGGCCTAGTGCAGGTTTGGAATCTGGCGGTGCGCAAATTTACGCGCCCGATGGCGATGGTCTGGACCGCGGTGTCCTTAATCGTTGGCACTCTTGCCCTCAGCTCTCTCGCCATGCTCTTGCAAGGTTCGGCTGGGACAGGAAGCGTTCTTTGGTATCTGGCAGCGGTGCCGCCGTACGTGCTCATTCACTACGCAATCGGCGTCGTCCTGAAGCGCAAGCCAAAGACCACTACGCACCTCGCACCGGAAGCCACTGCAGTTTCTCAAGACGAATGGGTGGGCGAGCTCCAGGCGAATCTCCGGCTTCGTGGTGATCTCAGCGACCGGCGGATTCGCGTGATCGTGAACGAAACCCGCGCCTACGCCGCGGAGGCCGAGGCATCTCTGCAGGAGGAATTCGGTACTCCGGCCAGATATGCGGCCAGCTTCACACCGAATGAGCCCTATCGCGCACGCCGTGCAGCGTGGGCCTGGACTGCTGGCAGCGCGCTGATCGCGGCGCTCATCGCAGTTTCGATCCTCAACGCGCAATCATTCTTGACCTGGCAGACAACGATTTTCGCAGCATTGCTGGTCGGCACCCTCTGCTACGCAGTTCAGAGTTGGCGGGCGTCTTTCAAGAATCGGTAGCATCGAGCAATAATGCGGAGTTCGCGTCCGGCAGCGAAGCCCAGTTTTCGCCAATCCTGGCAGTTGCATGATTCCGCCACGGGCAACAGTGGAGCGGTCGCTGTGTTTGCCGATGGCAAATGGATAGGCTGGGTGGATGGCAACAGTTCTTCTCGTGCGGCACGGCCGCACCACAGCCAACGCCACGGGCCTGCTGGCCGGCCGGGCGTCCGGCGTCAACCTGGATCAGACCGGGATGGATCAGGCGGCACTGGCCGGAGAGCGGCTCGCCCAAGTGCCCTTAGCCGGGGTGGTCACGAGCCCGCTGGAACGCTGCCAGCAAACCGCACGCTACATTCTGGACCGCCAAGCCGGCGCTCCCTACGCGCCCACCGATCTTGATCTCACCGAATGCGACTACGGCCAGTGGCAAGGCCGCACGCTCAGCGAGCTGGCTGCCGAAGAGCTCTGGCCGGTGGTGCAGTCGCAACCCTCGGCAGTCACCTTTCCCGGCGGTGAATCCATGGCACTGATGCAGGCGCGATCGGTCGCGGCGATTCGACGCCACGATGCGGCCTTTGAAGCCGAGCACGGGCCAGAGGCCGTGTGGGTTGCGGTGAGCCACGGGGATATCATCAAGTCAGTTCTCGCCGACGCGCTCGGCATGCACCTTGACCTGTTCCAGCGCATTAACGTGGGCCCAGCCTCCATCTCGATCGTGCGCTACGGCGCCAGTCGGCCTAGCGTCTACGCAATGAACACCGATGCGGGTGATCTGTCGTGGCTGGCCAAAGGCCTCCACTCGGCAGATGCCCCGGTGGGCGGCGGCGCAGGGCAACAGACACCACGGACTTCAGGAGCCTAGAATATTTATATGCCTACACGTATTCACGAATTTTCCTGGCCCGATCGGGTCGTCGTTGGCGTCACCGGCCTTCCAGGGTCGCGTACGTTCTACCTGCAGGTGCGCGCGGGCAAGCAGCTGGTGAGCATCGTGCTGGAAAAGCAGCAGTCGGCTCAGCTCGCGGAGAATATCGATGACATTCTCGACCAGCTCCTCACCGTCGACGGCAACCCGTTCAGCATTCCCACCGGAACTCCCCCTGAACTTGTCGACAATGACCCGATTGAGGAGGACCAGGAGCAGTTCCGCGCTGGTGCAATGAGCCTGGGCTGGGACCCATCCACGTCCCAGATCGTGATCGAGGCCCATCCCCTCGCCGAGGAAGATCCCGATGCGCAGCTCGGCGAGGAGTCGCTTCACCCCGAGGAGGCCGAGGAGACCGAAATGCTGCGCGTCCGGATGCCGGTGGGCACCGCCCGCGCATTCGCCAAGCGCACCCGCGAGATCGTAGATGCCGGGCGTCCGATGTGCCTGCTGTGCGGCTATCCCGTGGACGCTGACGGACACACCTGCACCCTTCCCGAGGTCTAATGCAATCTCCTGAACTCATGGAAGCCGAGTTGGCGCTCACCGGCCGCATCACCACCGCGTCAAACGCCACCTTTCTAGGCAGCATCGGCGAGACGGTGGTCGTCTACAAGCCGATCGCCGGCGAAAGCCCGCTGTGGGATTTCCCCCAGGGAACGCTGGCCCACCGGGAGGTGGCCGCCTACCAGGTCTCGCAGGCCCTCGGCTGGGACGTGGTGCCCCGCACATGGCTGCGCGATGGCCCGCTCGGCGTTGGCATGGTGCAGCTTTGGCAGGAGCCGGACCCCGCCCAAGATGCCGTGAACCTTATCGCGTCGGAGCATGTACCGGCAGCTGGTTGGAAACAAGTTCTCCAGGGACAAGATGGGAGCGGACGAGCGGTCTCCCTCGTTCACGAAGACACCCCGGCGCTGCGACGCATGGCGGTGTTCGACGTCATCGTCAACAACGCCGACCGCAAAGGCGACCACATCCTCGCCCTGGCCAGCGGTCACCGGCACGGCGTGGACCACGGACTCACCTTTCACCGGGAGCACAAGCTGCGCACGGTGCTGTGGGGATGGCGCGGAGATAAGCTAACCGCCGAGGAAGAAGCGGGCATACACCGTGTTAGCGAAGGGCTGCACGGTGAACTGGGCCAAAGCCTGGCGGCGTTGCTCAGCGCCGAAGAACTCGCATCTCTCGCCGCGCGCTGCGCCAAGTTGCGCTCGGCAGGGCAGTTTCCGGCACCGAGCGGTGAGATGCCAGCGGTTCCCTGGCCGCTGTTCTAAGGGAATTACGAACACAATTTTCGCCGCTGGTTGGTTGTGCACAAAATCTGATTGCTGCACCAAGGTGGCAACCGCTCGGAAATGCGCATGACCGCCACGAACACTTGTTCATGGCGGCCATCGCAAAGGTTTAGCGTAGCTCAGGGACCACGGCATTGAACCTGAAATCACCACGTCGCCACACGAAACCACCGCCAGGCGTGCTCTGCCGGAAACCTGGCAGCTTCTCGAACGGGAAGACTACGGCAGGCCAATAACCCCCGATTTTTCCGGCTGCCTCTGTGCGGTCACCCGATTGGCCGCTGACATAACAGCCGACATGCTTGCCGCCAGCACCGAACGCCCACGCCCAGCGGTCCAGAAAATGCCGTCATCGGTTCGGCATTCAAGCAGAGTTAATGCCTCGCTGTCGTTGCCTGCACCCACGCTGGTCTGGTGCAAGCTGAGGACGTCAACTGCGATGCCGTGAATCTCCAGTGCGGAAGTCAAAGCCTCAACCGGCCCAACACCATCATGCGTGCTGCTGTGTTGCTGCCCGGAAACGTCGAGCACAACCTCTACACGAGCGGCTCCCTCCATATCTACAACCTGATAGCTGTGCAACGCGAGGCGCTCGGCCGATGAGCCCTGATGCAGATAGACCTGCTGAAAAACACTCCACAGCCCGGCTGCACTAGCTTCGCTGCCGGTGGAGTCCGTATGCCGCTGCACGTGGCGGGCGAAGTCAATCTGCAGGCGCCGTGGCAGCTCAATCCCGTACTCAGCTTCGAGCAGATATGCGATTCCGCCCTTGCCCGATTGGGAGTTCACGCGTATTACGGCAGCATAATTTCGCCCTAAATCTGCCGGGTCGATCGGCAGGTAAGGGACATTCCAGGGAATATCTTGTTCCGGACGCTGTTCGGCGCTTGCCTGAACGCGATGAGCGATAAACCCCTTTTTAATCGCATCCTGGTGGGTGCCGCTGAAGGCGGTGTGCACGAGGTCCCCGACGTAGGGGTGGCGCGGGTGCACCTCCAGACGATTGCAATACTCCACCGTTCGACGGATCTCATCGATGTCGGAAAAATCGATCATTGGGTCGATGCCTTGGGCATGGAGATTCAGCGCCAGAGTCGCGATGTCGACGTTTCCGGTGCGTTCGCCGTTTCCAAAGATGCACCCCTCGACGCGTTGAGCTCCGGCGAGGACCGCAAGCTCGGCGCAGGCGATCCCGGTACCGCGGTCGTTATGCGGATGCACCGACAGGATGACGGAATCCCGGCGTGCAAGATTTTTGTGCATGTATTCGATCTGGTCGGCATACACGTTTGGAGTTGCGATTTCGACGGTGGCCGGAAGATTGAGAATCACCGGACGCTCAGGCCTCGCATCCCACAGCTCTGTCATGCTGTTGCAGATGTCGAGTACATAGTCCGGTTCGGTCAGATTAAAAACCTCTGGGGAAAATTCGAAGCGTACGTTCGGCATGTCCCCGGCAAATTCGAGCACATCACGTCCACCGGCCAAAATCAGTTCTTTGAGCGCTTCCCGCTCGTAGCCGAGCACCAGGTTGCGCCACGTTGGGGCGGTCGCCGTATACATGTGGATCACGACCGGGTTGGAAATCCCCTTGATCGAGGCAACCGTCCGCTCGATGAGCTCTCGACGAGCTGGGGTGAATACGACGATCGTCACGTCATTCGGGGCGATGCCAGTTTCCGCGATCAGCCGCACGAAGTCGTAGTCGGTCTGTGATGCCGAAGGGTATCCGACCTCGATCTCTTTGTAGCCCATGGCGACCATGAGCTCGAAGAAGCGGCGCTTGCGTGCCGGGTCCATCGGCTCAGCGAGCGCTTGGTTGCCATCGCGCAAGTCAACCGGAACCCACTGCGGAGCCTCGGTGAGCTGCTTCGACGGCCAGTCGCGTGCGTCAAGTGGCACGTCGACTCGAGAGTAGGCATTGGTGTAGCGGTGCGAGGGCATCTGTGAATATCGCTGCTGGTTCCAGCTCGGTGCATTATCCGGCACGGCGCCTGCCGGAGTCGAGATATGGGGAAATGATGTCTTTGTCATTTTTGATTCCTTCAGTCCAAGAATTGCGACCGGCACAGCATTCGACTCCACGACGGGGAGCCGGTCCGGCTACGCCCCGCCGTGGCGGCGAAGTAGAAGGAAATTATCGAAGAACATGGATAGACTGTAGCACAACTCCTCAGACAAGCTGATGAGTTGGAAGGCGATAACGTGGCACAAGTGACTCGAACACCGTTGGCGGATCAGGTAGCGGATCTGCTACTCGAACGCATCCGGTCGGGCGAATGGGCGCTGGGAGAAAAACTCCCGGGCGAGACCACTCTTGCTCCCCAGCTCGGCGTCGGACGATCCACACTGCGCGAGGCCATTCGCCAGCTGGCAGGGCGCGGAGTCCTGGCCGCCCGGCAGGGATCGGGTGTCTTCATCACAGCCCTGGATGTCTCGGAAGACTGGGATATCGTCTTGCGTCGCGCCGGCATCATCTCGGTCATCGAGGCACGTATCGCCATCGAAACGGAAGCCGCCTCGCTCGCAGCCGCACGCCGGACCCCGGCGGATGTCCGTGCGATCCGGCAGGCCCTCTCCGCCCGCGCCGAATACCGCGATGAAATCGAGAGCCACGTCGATGCCGACACCGCGTTCCACCGCGCGATCGTGGCCGCAGCGCACAATCCAATACTTCTGGATCTGTTCGACAGCTTCACCCCGCGGCTTCGCGAGGCGATGATCGAAATGCTGCGAATCCGCAAGACATTTGGGCACACGGCGGACCAGGACCTTCACGGTGGGCTCGCCGACGCGATCTTCGATCGAGACGCGGACACGGCCGCTCAGCGCAGCCGCGCTCACCTGATGTCGCTGCGAGACAGCCTCGCATAGGCAAGTTCTAGCCGGCTCCTGCCAGAGAAGTATCGTTGGAAATGGTTCTCGCGGCGGCATCACCACGCCGGGTATAAAAGCCGTCCTCAGCCCGCGGGCCTACAAGCACTTTTCAATGAATTTTTACACGTTGAAGCTTAGCTCCACCGGGTTCTAGCACGGAGCAACCTCTCGCGAAATCGCATTCCGACAGAAATACTGTGGGCCAAATCTTCTCGACGGGCTCGCTCGACATAGGCGCAAGGCTTTCTGGGCGACAAGCCGTTGACGAGTGTCAGAGTCCACCTCGTCGGTCCGCTCCCTTGCCCGCACTCGTTCAGATCACGAGCCGGCAATTCTTTACGCCCGGATTCTCAGGAAGCAGCTGCTTCCCAAGAAACCGGCTTCACCCCATAGTTCAGCCTCCACCAGCGGCAAAAATCCCCCACTTCGCGGAGAAAGCGCGTGTACGCGTGAATCCGGCATCCCGATGAGAGGCTGCGAGCGTCTTCACTTCCAGGAAGCAGGCCCCGTGGTGGGCGGAGTCATCGATAACCCTGCGCATCGAGGTACCGAGGCCTGAACCGTGCACTGCTCGGCCGACAACGGTGAAACGCAGCTCGGCGTTGGATTCCGGTTGCCCGAACTACTGGGAAACCGTGACGAGCAGGAGCGCGACATCATTTGGCATGTGTCGATCGGGGCCTGCGACCCGCACTCCACCGTTCATGCCACCTTCAGCGGCGTGATCGAAGCTATCTGCTCCCCCGCAATGTCCTCTGCGCGATCGAGCTCGTAGTGGCTCTGCAGGTTGAGCCAGAACTCGGCCGATGTGCCGAAGTACTTCGCGAGCCGCAGCGCGGTGTCCGCCGAGATCCCACGCTTGCCGTGCACGATCTCGTTGATGCGCCGCGGCGGCACTCCGATCGACACAGCGAGCTTGTTCTGCGTGATCCCGAATCCCTCGATGAAGTCCTCCATGAGGACCTCGCCCGGGTGGATGGGCTGCATCTTCTCAGTGGTAGTCAACGATCTCCACCTCCTCTGGTCCGGCGTCTGTCCATTTGAAGCAGATCCGCCATTGGTCATTAACACGTATGCTGTGCTGGCCGGCCCGGTCGCCTTTCAAGGCTTCGAGCCGATTGCCCGGCGGACTTCGCAAGTCATCCAGGTTCGTCGCTGACCCCACCTGGCGGAGCTTGCGCAGCGCCACCCGGAGTATCCGAGGATCAATGGACGGCACGCGCTCACGAAGCCACAGACGCTCGGTATCCTTGCTGCCAAACGATCTGATCACAGTTCCAGTATATAACGGAGTGCGTCAATAACGCTAGACGTTAAACCTGAATACAGCCGCGTTCTGGCACGTACGCCATTGGAAAAGTGGGCACTAGCTGTAGCTCTCGCGGTCGGGCACAACGAATCTGCACAGTGTATTCGCCTCACGGATGTCCTCGTCTGACTCTCCCCCGGAGACCTCGCTCAGCATGCCCAGCAGCGACTGGCCTGAGCTGCCCAGACGGAACAAAAAGAAGGCCCCCACCTCACTTGCGATTCGTTCCCTTGGAACGCGGTGCTTCGTCTTTCCGCTGGTCGCGCAACGCGGTGGCTACGGCCACAAAGAAAGCGAATAACAATGCGACCCACAGGTTTTCAAGAACTTCTACCGGCGACCTACCCGATATCAGGCAATACGCTCCAATCAGCAGGCCCATGCCAAAAACGGAGATGCCGAGGTATAGCGCCACGCGTTGCATGGCAACCCGTGAAATTTTTCTCACTTGCGATACCTCCCACCTATAGATGTTTCTGAATACCTCGCTCAGGATAGGTGGCGTTTCTGAGCGGAGCAAATTGCCTCGCGATCACCTCAGCCACCCGTCTGAGGGTTGCAAGAAGATTAGGCGGCGGTGGGGTGCCGGACCGCGAGGGTCACGGCCAGATCCTAGATGGTCTCGTATTCGATGGGGCCAACAGGCCCAATCCGGTCTAGCTGCGATGATCGCAATTCACTGAGTCTTCCTCGACGATTGTGCCCTCGGGATTGATCCGATTCATGCCTGCCGGATGGCGCTCAGTTCTTGGCATCAATTCATGGATAGAGCCTGCTACGCTGCCGCTGTGGATCATGGAACCGGGCTAGCGCGACTGCGTCACGATCGCCATGCCTCGGGCCCTCCTGCATGACACAATAGCCCGGCTCAAGTTTAATGATTCGCCCGACGTTTATGCCTACGAACAACACCATAATCGTTCGCCGCAGGCGGGCTCGACGATGCCGAAGAAGACCGAGCGCTTGCCAAGCTTAGATATTGAAGCGGAACTCCACCGCATTACGGTACGGAATAACCTCTGACTCTGAGCCATACTGTCCCTCATCGATAGACCTCTCGCCGGTGGCCAAGGCGCAGAATCCGGGTTCCGATATTTCTATCCCTCGTCGCTTGCTGCTCCGGGGCGAGACTGGCATGCCGGGCCCTGTTGCTATTCGTGGAAACTGTTCCGATATTGGCTAGGAGACGTGCCAAGAGAAGCGCGGAAGTGGTCACGGAGCGTGAAGGCGCTTCCGAATCCGGCTTGCTCTGCGACCTGATCAATGGGGAGCGTTGTGGTCTCAAGGAGCGCTCTCGCGAGTTCGACTCGTTGTCGGGTGAGCCACTCCCCGACGCTTTGTCCGACTTCCGCGCGGAATCGTCGAGTGAAGGTCCGGCGACTCATTCCGGCGTGTTCGGCCAGCTCGGCGACGGGTAGCGGACGCTGAAGGTGTCGGAGTGCAAACGTTCGGGTCCCAGAGGTGCTCGAGTCGTCAGAATGGGGCACAGGTCTTTCCACGTACTGCGCCTGTCCACCGTCACGCCAGGGCGGAATGACGCAGCGTCGTGCAACATCGTTCGCAACCCGGCTGCCGTGGTCGATGCGGATCAGCTGCAGGCACAGGTCGATGCCGGCCGCGGCTCCGGCGGACGTGAAGATCCGTCCACTTTGCACATAGAGCACATCAACTTCTACCTCGATGGCCGGGTAGGAAGCGATGAAATGCTCAGTTCTCTTCCAATGCGTTGTGGCGCGACACCCTTCGAGTAGACCCGCCGCAGCGAGCACATACGACGCCAGGCAAATGGCAACGATGCGCGCAGCGGGCGGGACGAGCGCGACGGCGGCAGCGAGGTCCTCTGGGAGCTGCTCCGGCCCGGTGATGTTCGCGTGGTGTTCCCCCGCGGGGATGACGATAGTGTCCGCGGTCGCGAGAACGGACGCGTCGTGCGTCACCGTGATCGTGAAGTCTGCGGCCGTGCGGACCGGGTGCCCATCTGGTGAGCAGGTGATCACCTCATACAGAGGCTCACCATTCTCGTCGAGCGCGGAACCGAACAGCCGCGTCGCGATACTCAGCTCGAAGGGAAGCACTCCTTGGGATGCGAGAACTACAACACGATGCATGGCCCAATCCTCCCACATAATGGCCAGCGGGCCACTCGTCAGGGCGACGCGAGGAGACCAGAATTGGAACCATGACAGATCACACCATGCAAGCGCTCACCCAGAACATTCTCGGCGGGCCAGAAGTACTCCACTTGACTGAACAGCCGCGCCCGACCCCTGGACCAGCCGAAGTCCTCGTCCGGGTCCGCGCGACGGGACTGAGCCCGACAGACTGGGTGCACCGGCGTATCCCCGGATTCCTAGGGGACGGATCGAAAGTGCTCGGCTGGGATGTGTCGGGCGTCGTCGAGGAGGTCGGCCTCGGTGTCTCCATCCACAAGGCGGGTGATGAGGTGTTCGGAATGCTCCCTTACCCGCAGGGGCACGGAGCCGCGGCCGAGTTCGTCGTTTCCCCTGCGCGGCACTTGACCCGGAAGCCGGCGAACATCGATCATGAAGCAGCTTCTGCCGTGCCACTCGCAGCGTTGACCGCGTGGCAGGCGCTCGTCAATGTCGCCGACGTGCAACCGGGACAGCGAGTTCTCATCCATGCGGCCGCTGGTGGAGTTGGTCACTTCGCCGTGCAGATCGCCAAAGCCAAGGGTGCATATGTGATCGGGACGGCGAGTTCCAAGAACCATGAACTGGTCACGTCGCTGGGAGCAGACGAAGTCATCGACTACACCAAAGATGACTTCTCGGCAGCCGCACAAGACATTGACGTAGTACTGGACACAATCGGCGGCGACTACGTTCCTCGCTCCCTGCGAACCCTCCGAGCCGGCGGCACCATCGTCTCCATCGCATTGAACACCACCACTGACCATTCTGCCGAAGCCAGCGCCATCGGTGCCCGCCACGAGATGATGCTCGTAGAAGGCGACCAAGCGGGCATGCAGGCGATCGCCGAACTCCTCCACGACGGGGCTGTCCGCCCCGTGATCGCAGCTACCTTCCCTCTGAGAGATGGGCACCGCGCCCACGAACTCGGCGAGAGCGGACACGTCGCAGGGAAAATCGTTCTGACCGTCTGAGTTCGGGCACGCGAGAGCGAAGCCAACCGTGTCTTCAACGGAGTCCGGTTAGCTTCGCTCTCGCCCCTGGTGTCCTTTGTCGCCAACCACAGGCTGCTCGAACGTTAGGCTCAACGAAACCGACCCCGAACTCCGATGGCCGCCGGATCGAGGGACGATTGCTAGGCCTCCGATGGGCCCACCATCGAAATCAACACGTTCGCGACGGCTGCGACAAGTCGGCTACAGCTTCAACGAAACTACACCGATCTCAAGAAGGATAAATTCATTCTAGTCAGGAGTTTTAGGCGTTGAAGCGGCACTCCACCACGTCGCCACGGTTGGCAAACGTCTGGGCTCAGGCCACCCGGACGCGCTGGTCGCCGACCACGAACTCGATTGCCAGCCCGCCACCGACTGCCTCGAGGTAGCTGCGGATCGTGCCGATCTTCGCGCTGTCGAGGTCGCCATGCTCGATCTTGGAGACTTGGCGCTGGCCCACGCCGATGCGCTCGGCGAGCTGGGCCTGGGTCAGGCCCGCCCCTTCGCGCAACTCGCGGAGGCGGTACGCACGCACCTCGGCGAGCATCCGCTCCTTGTGCGCTTCAACGAGCTCCCGGTCCACGGGGTGCTTGGCGACGAAGTCCTTCAGGGTCTTGGCCATCTCGATCGTTCTCCTCTCGATCTGCGCAGGTGCTCATCGAACAGTACGTCAGCCAGTGGAATGCTCCTCTTGTACAAACGCTACTAATCGCCAGCCTTGTCGCCCGCGATCAGCTCGATGTCTACACTCCAGACGCCAACAGTTTAGACCCTGCAAGATCTGCAGGCAATTATCCAGAACTTGTGTGTCAGACGTTGAAGCGGAATTCAACCCAGTTCGGGCACCGAACAACTTCTGCGCTCTGGTCAGAACAAATGATGATTGACCTCCATCCAACGGGGAGGTAGGCTCTCCGCGATGATGACAAGTCAGGCCCAAGTCGGACGCACCGGGAACGGCTCTCTGGTTGTTCCCTGATTCGTGTCCATCCTTGCGTGAGGTCAGCGGAGCTCACTCACGCCACCACCAGGAGAATCATGACAGCGCACTTCAATCACACGATCATCGCCTCAACGGACCCTGCCGATATGTCCAAGTTCTATCGAGACCTGCTCGAAGCGGACGACGCTCCGGCCTGGGGTCCGTTCGTCAACATCAAAATCGCCGATGGTGTCCTGCTGCAGTTCGCAAGCCCACCGATGGAGTTCCCGCCGCAGCACTACGCCTACCTGCTCGATGACGCGCATTTCGATCGCGCATACGCGAAGATCGTCGACCGACGGCAGGAGCACTGGGCCGACCCTCAACGATCCCGACCCGGAGAGATCAACAATGAGCACGGCGGTCGCGGCGTCTATCTGCTCGATCCCTCAGGCCACTACCTCGAGCTGATCACACGCCCCTACCTGTGAAATCCGCTCGCAGTTAGCGTCTATCAGCCACCGTCCCGCAAGCTCTCCGGAAGCCGGAAGTCACCCGGCTTCCGGAGCACGATGTTCTAGACGTTGGAGCGGAACTCCACCACGTCGCCACAGATACCAACCTCTGAGCCGCTGTCTCGAAGTCGACCGACGTAACCTCTGAGAGCTACTCGACAAGAGGTAGGGAACGTACGAGAACCTAACCTTAACGGCATAGTGAAACTCCCATAGTTCTCTAAGAACTCCAGGAGGCGCTCATTGTGGTTGGCCAAGGACACGGCTTTCAATTTCTTTCCGAACGTCTAGTTGTAAAGATCGTTGTAGTCATCGATGTTGGAACCATCCTCAAAATCGGCATGATCGTGATCGAGGACAGAACTGAGTAAAACGGTACGTTCGCTGCCGGTCCTTTTAGCGTTCATCCCCACCGCATTTCGGTGGTGTGGGAGATCAGAACGAACTTCACGAAAGCACGTCCAGAATCAGCCTCTGAAAAACTCCTCATGCAGCTTCCCTTGGACGTGGTCTGCGGTGCTGAGTAAAAGGGCACAGCGTCAGATATCTTCGGTACAGTGCTTTCATGGACGGACTTGTAAACGAGCGGCAGCTCGAAGTTTTGCGATGGATCTCCGATGGTTGCCCTGAAGGCAAGTGGCCCGAGGACGGATTCCCCTATAAGACCAGTGCCGCCGCATTGAAGTCCCGGGGACTCGTAACGATCACGCGTCACGGCAGTACTTGGACCGCCGCTGTTACCAAAGCGGGAACCCACTACCTTGAGCACGGCACCTACCCGCCTAGCGCGTCGCCTAAGGCCCCTACCGTTCCCGCCGTCCGAGCCCACCGCGCCGTAGCAGTCGATCTCGGCCTTGGCGACGGCGCGTCAGAGACGCTCGCACAAGCGAAGGCCCTCATCGCTCAACTCCGGGACTCAGAACGAATCACCGTCGCGGACCCAGTGGAGTCGACTCGCGCCCGTTACCGCCGCGTTCTCCACGCGTGCAGGGTCCATCATCTGGTACCGGAAGACCACGAATTACGCTTCACCGGACGCAGCTCAGGTGAGATCGTCATCATGCTCAGCACGGGCTCGTCTGCAGATTCTTCCGACTGGGATCGCATCAGAACGACTACGCGAAAGATCACGACAAACCTCGACGTGCTCCGCAAAGCATTAGAGGCCTCATCGATCCTCGACCCGGTCAGCGAATCCCGCCGTCCCCGAGCCCTCAAGATAGTCATTGATCTCGCCGAGCACCTACGCGCGCATGACCTCAAGCTAGGTGCGAACACCAAGCTCAAGTCACCGAAGTTGTTCGTTCAAGCCGACACCCGCCGTCGAAATCTCTACCTTACCGAGATCCTGAATGAGGTCCCCCACGTTACGACGGCCGCTGAGAAGCGCGAAATTCTGCGTGCACCATGGACACGAATCCCGAAGTTCGACAGCTCGCCATCCGGCCGATTGCAACTCCATGTGGAACGAGACGGCACGCACGAGGTAAAGATCGACCGCCAAAACTATCGGTACGAACGCAACGGCGATACGTGGTCAGACGAGAAGAAGAAGCCCCTTGAACGTCAAGTCCGCGAAATCGCACGCGAGATCAAGAAAGGGGTGATCGATGACGACGACGCCCTCGAACGCCAGAAACAACGGCACGCCGAGGCGCACGAAGCACACCAACGCGAACAAGCTGCACAACTGCGCGCATGGGAGAACTTACGGGACCATGCCCGAGCGAAAGCGATCCTCGAACTCCGAGAAGCTACGTTTGCACGCGCGTTCGAGGCTTGGCAAGGAGCCCAAGAACTGCGGGCATTCGCGAAACAACTAGAGACAGAAGCCACGGCACAGGGACTGCTGGCGAACCGTCCGAAGTTGCGAGAATGGCTCGAATGGGCGCGTATTCGCGCAGACGACATTGATCCGCTTGCCAATCTCGAACACCTCGACGACGGTGTATTCGATGCCGAACCCTCAGCAGACGACCTTCGTCCCCACATGGAGGGCTGGGATCCTTTGCGTCATCGCAAGGACTACAGCGCCGGATTTGGCAAACCAGAGCAGCAACAGGTGCACTTACCGCAACCGCGCGCCTGGCACATGGGTATGCGCGACAGACCAAGCTGGTGGCGTTACTAAACCGACGTTCCCAGCATGAAGCTGCGGGCCAATCCGAGATTGGGATGCTATGCCCTGGACATCAAGTACGGGGCAATGCGCTCTGCAGACAATGGACTACCAGTTTTGAACTGGTCTTCCACACGAGTTCCGACATAGCCCAACCTCCGACTTCCAGTAGCTACGTTGCCATCGTTAGCGATCGCGAGGATCAGAGTGTTCCGCTGAGCAGGTCGTACTGTGCACGGCGGAGGCCAAGAGCGCGAAGCCACCTGCGATGCCCAGAAGCATATATGGGAATCCGGTCGGGCAGCTATGGCAGGCGACCGCTGTCGCAAAAAACAAGCGCGTCGCTCGATCCTGAGCACCGTGAACGGGGGCAAAGGAATCTCAGGTAAAGGTTGCTAGGCCATCGCCAATTATCCGAGCGCCGAATGTTTCGATGTCGTGTACGCGGTGTGGGCGGCGAGAACGGCTGTCACGGCAAGTACGGCTGCACTGAGCCCGATTACCGGCAAGTGATCCATCAGCAGCATCGCAGCGATCGTGATCACCACCAGCACGGCTGCTGCGATGAAACGGGACCGTGCGAGGCGTCCGAATCGGGACCGGAGGAACAGCAGGTTTCCTGCCAGGTATACGAGCGGACCTGCGGCCGTCACGAGAACGATTGCGGGCGTGAGGTGGTCGTGGGAGAGCCGCAGCTCGATGGAGACGGCGACGAGGATCGCGCCCAAGACCATAAAAGCATGCGCATAGGCGTAGGCCGACCTTAGAGCACCCGTGGAAGAATCTCCGCCTTGCGTATCTGGCCCGGCGAGTGCGAAGTAGTTCCACCAGAGCACGAACAGCGACGCGAAGCCGACGACCATGCTCAACGCGAGTGACGGGGTGAGCTGCCCGTGGGAGACGATGCTGCCGCCCATGAGTAGGATGGATTCGCCGAGGGCGATGATGAAGACGAGACGGTTGCGCTCGGCCAGGTGCTCGGCGTCCGTGTCCCAATGGTGCATGGGGGCTGCACCGATACCAGGGATCCGATAGTGGGCCAGCGGGGCCGCGTAGTCGATGAGCACTGCGATCAACCAGAGCCCCAGCCGCCATTCGAGGGGCAGTGCCGCACCGAGGACCCAGAAGATGCCGGCCAAAAGTGTCCACAGCAACAGCATGCGGTAGTTGGCTGCGAGCTGGTGGCCGCGGTAGGCGATCATCATGAACACTGGACGAAGTATGCCCATGAACAGGTAGCACCCTACGAACAACCATGCTCCATCGCCGAAAGCGTTGGGGATGGCGATCGACATGCCCAGTGCGGCAAGCATGAGCACCCCGGAGAGCAGCTGCACCGGGGTGCGGCTCGGATCCAGCCAGTTCATCGCCCAGGCGGTGTAGTTCCACCCCCACCACACGGCGGCGAACACCACGATGGTCTGGGCAGCGCCCTCCCAGGAGAGGTGCTCGATGAGCAGGTGCGAGAGCTGGATGATGGCGAAGACGTAGACCAGGTCGAAGAAGAGCTCAACGGGGCCAACCTCGGATCGGCGGTGCCCGGTGCGGGCGAGCGGGACGGTATTCATGGTTGGCGATCCTCGTATATGCGTGTCGTATGGGGGTCTCGAAGGCGACATCACCGAGCGGGCGTTCATCTGTCTGGACGCCGGATCGAGATGCAAGTGCCGGCTCTCAGCCTTCGCGGATTGTCATCTTCACGAGCTTGTCGCCGTCGATGTCGAAGACGAACTTCGACCGACCGTTGGCGTGGTTGGAGCGCCAGTCGCCGATGACCGCAATTGAACCACCTACGCTCTCGACTTTCTCGACGGTGAGCGTGCCGTGTGAGCCGATGAACTCTTTGTCGCTCCAGGTTTTGATCTGATCGCGTCCAGTGAAGTCGCGGCCCCAATCGTCGACGGCTCCCTGCGGAGTGAAAGCGTCCAGGAAGGCTTGTTCGTCGTGGTTGTTAACCGCGGTGATAAACGAGGCCACTGGTTCGGGGATAGTCGGTGCTGCCATGAGATACTCCTCTTTTCGTGGGGTCGAGCTCAGCGAGTGGTGTAGCCGCCGTTGGCGAAGATCGTCTGGCCTGTGATCCACCAGCCTTCGGAGGCGAGGAAGCGGACGATCGGGGCGATGTCTTCGATCTTAGTGAGCTGGTTGCCCATGCCCTGGGACTTGTGGAACTCTACCCGCTCGGGGGTCTCCTGGCTGTAGAAAAACGGCGTGTCCATGGGGCCCGGTGCGATTGCGGTGACGGAGATGCCGCGGCCAGCGAATTCCTTGGCCGCAGCTCGGGTGAAGTGCTCGACCGGGGATTTGCCTCCGGCGTAGGTTGAGTAGCCGTCGGTGAAGGCAGCCAGCAAAGCCGTGACGATGGTGATGATCTTGCCACCGTCGGCGAGGTTCTTGCCGGCCTCCTGAATGAAAAAGTAGGCAGCCTTGGAATTGATGTCGAACATCGAGTCGTACTCGTCCTCGGTGGTCTCCACGATCGGCTTACGCAGCACCTTGCCGGATGTGTTCACCGCAATGTCGATCTTTCCCAGAGCCGCCTGCGCATCAGCGAACAGGCGGGTCACGTTCGAGGGCACGGTGAGGTCTGCC
This sequence comes from Glutamicibacter sp. AOP12-B1-11, assembly GCF_052379245.1. Taxonomy (NCBI): domain Bacteria; kingdom Bacillati; phylum Actinomycetota; class Actinomycetes; order Micrococcales; family Micrococcaceae; genus Glutamicibacter; species Glutamicibacter sp. AOP12-B1-11. Next base: position 19,464 of record NZ_JBQSYL010000027.1, read on the forward strand.
TGGAAGATTGCCCCCTTGGCTCCAGCGGCTTTGACCGAAGCGAGTGTCTGCTCCGCGTCGGCGCGACTGGAGTCGGAGTTGTAGTGGATCGCGACGTTCGCGCCGCCCTCGGCCGCTTGGCGGGCGATCAACCCGCCGAGGTTCTTCGCGCCGCCCGCGATCAGAACGTTCTTGCCCTTGAGTGTGTGCTCAGCCATGATGTTCCCTCTGTATCGTCAGTATGCAACAGTATCATCCCGCTATATCAGCTAACATAGCATCATGACAGTAACGCCGACAAGCCATACACGGGAGCGATTGATTTTGGCGGCTGCCGACCTCATCGCTGCCGCCCCCGGGGAGGAGTTCTCGCTACGTGCGGTGTGCGAGACGGTCGGAGTGAAGATGCCGACGCTGTACCACTTCTTCGGCTCAAAGCAGGGTTTGATCGATGCGGTCATTAAACATGGTTTTGACCTGTATCTAGGCGAGAAGTCTTCGATGGAGTCGTCCGGGGACCCCATCCACGACATCCGCGTCGGATGGGACGCCCACGTCGCCTTCGGCCTGGCCAATCCCGGCTTCTACTCACTCATGTACGGCAAAGTTCAACCAGGCTACTCCCCTGAAGCGCAGTCGCGGCCAAGCGAAATCCTCCTCGGCCTCACGACGCGCGCAGCCACGCAGGGCCGGCTCGCCGTTCCTGCGCAGCAGGCTGCGGCACACATCCTCGTGACAAATATCGGTGTCACCCTGCGGCAGATCGTCTTGGCAGCGCCGGACCCTACCCTCTCTCAAGCTGTCCGTGAAGGTGCTATCTCAGCGATCACCGGTGCGGGAACACGAGCCGACAACCCGATCACCACCACCATCGAGCTCGCCGCAGCACAACCAGACGTCCTTGGCAGGGCAGAGACCCAGCTCCTCATCGAATGGCTCGGCGGGCTGAGCAGGGCGAACGAAAAGCGGCAGTAGGCCAGTGCGACGAACTTCGGAGAGAACTGCAGCCGTTCGGAGGGTAGCCAAGACATCTCCTCTCAAGCCAATTCTGCGCCCGTGGGCGGGACTCGCGTCCCCGTAAACAGAATGCTTAGTTCAAGGCGAGTCCGTCGTAGAAGTGCTCGATGCACCGATCATCGGGGACATGGAGTGTGGCTCTGTGCAGTCGTCCTTAGCAATCGCCAACGGGGCGCTCAGCCTCCTACACTTAGGGACCCCTGTGGATAGCTCACGCAAACTTTTTCCTGAGAGACGAAATCAACCGAATCGACCAGGTAACGACAGAATGCCGTTTAGCACCTGGAAACTCACCAGACATTAGATTGAAAAGCGGAACTCCACCGCGTTCCGGTACTTAACTGTGCGCGTTAAATTGCCGTCGACGCGAGACCCATGCAGACTTCGGACGAAGCTGCACCCGCGGCGAAGCCATTCAGCCCTCATGGTCGAAGCACGTGAGTCGAGGACTTTTGGGTTGCCCGGAACACGGTAAAGATCAGGACGGCCACAGCCAGAGCGCCGATTCCAAGATAGGGAAGCCTGATGGCATCCAGCCCGGCGGTCAGTACTGCACCGCCGCGCCCTCCGGCGGCGGCGATGTTGAACGCGGAGCTGTTGACAGCGAGGGCCAGCCCGGGCGCGATTCCATCGGCACTGGTAGCGATCCAGGTGTTCAGAGGCGGGAAGGTGGAAAATACGTGGCACCGACCGGACTGGCACTGACAAATCCTGCGACGAGCAATGAGAGTCCCGTGCCGGTGAGCGTGATCATGTGAGCACGGTTCAGCTCTCGATCCGCAACCGCCCACCCACGGCGTTCCCTGCCAGACACGCAGCACCGTAGATCAGCAGCAGCGGTGCGACAGCGCAGCCTTCTGCGCTGTTACCGTGGGAGCAGGCTGCATCATCTGCGTGGCTGGCTTCACTGCAGTTGCCGGCGCATCCGTCGGACCGTGCTTAATCGGTGTCAGCTAATCACGAGAAACGAACAAGCAAATGGCAACGATTCGGAATAAGCCGTCCACCGCAAGGAAGAGCGCCGTCGTGGTGTTTCTCTTCCTCGCAGTGTCCGCGATCAACCTGCCTCGCGTCCCTCAGCTCGTCGACTACACTGTGGGCGGCTGGGCCGTCGGTGGAGCGCTGCTGCTGACGGCACTTGTGCTTGCGATCAGCAGTTATCGAGCCCACACGAAGGCCAGCGCTTCGAGACCCGGGGGCGTTTAGCTAAGCAGGTTTAGACGTTGGAGCGGAACTCCACCACGTCGCTGCACGAAGCAACCTCATGCTCAACGAGGCAGACGATTCTCATCTTCATCGTCAGGCGTAATGATCATTCCCTCGTGTGTCACTGTCGCTCCGAGCATCCTTCCCCACTTGTCGAGGAACACCACATCAACATCGCCCAGCTCTGTCCATTGTTCCGAGCTCGCAGATTCAGGGAAGAAACACCCAAAACGGTCAATGGCTCGGATGATTTCTCGGTCATAGACAAACCTTCGCTTCACCACCGTCGGACGTGGCCGAAAATAGTATCCGTTCCCAGACTCGACGCCCACCGTTCTAATTGATTTCAGGTGAGCCAATGCCGCAAGCAACGGGTGGCCGTCGTCCCCGTTGTTGAAGGCGAATTCTATGTGAGCAGTGTTCGGTCGAAGTGAGTGCATCCACTCCGACTGTGCAGCGCGCGAAATGTATTTCCCATACCCAGAAACCATGTTCTTCCCTCTCGAAAACCTGTGGGTTACTGCACCACACAGTATCGCTGAATCCAGTCAGCTCGGCATGAATGCTCGCTGACCTCTCAGCCTAACGAAAGAGGGCTGGAACCGCACCGAAGTGCAGATCCAGCCCTCTCGCTGCAAAACCAATAGAGTTAAGAGCGAAACGAGATTAGACGTTGAAGCGGAACTCCACCGAGTTCCGGTACATACCAGCCTCTCAACAGTCACCACGCGCGACCGCGCAGGTCAACCTCACCGCCGGGCCAGGAAGCAAGTCGTCGTTCAATGGGCAGGAGGACGAGCGGCTGCCCTAACTGGTCGAAAACTGACTGCCCGGCACGGCCGATCGAACGCTTTGCAGCAGAGATCCGAGTCCATCCGCATGAAGTGTAGATCCGAACGCAGGCCGTGCTCCTCGCTGGCACGGGAAGCAAGATCCACGACTCCGCACTTCGACCAATGCTCAGCGGTAAATGGCGATTGGTTTGATCACCAAGACGGGCCCTTGCACGACGGACTCACTCGCCTCGACCTCGACTCCCAGCCCTTTCGCGGGCTCCACGAAATGCTGCACCGCGTCCTTCAACGTGTCGATCTCGAGAGGCGTCGGTGAGACATCCTTCGTTAGCCGAAGCACTGGGTATTCCTCTCCGGCTTCGACGATCTGAACAACTTGACCGACGATTCCGAAGGTCCCACCCAGCTGGCCCATACGTCCGATCAGCCATTTCTTTGAAACGGAGAGAAGAACCGAGGGCCCTGGCTGCCCCACAGGGGTCGCCAATAGCGGGACCTCGTCGTCATCATCCGACGCGTCGCCGAGGAGCTGTCGAATGCTTTTTGATGAGTTGGCGGTTGTTTTCCGCTCTTCACCCTTTTGGGAGAAAAGATTGCCATCTCGCGTTGCCTGGTCAGCGAACCAGAGGAACAATCGCAAAACCGTCTGGAGTGGTCCTTGCGACAGCTCCGCTCTAAACTCGATCGTGTCGCCCGGCTCTACGCCTTCGAGAGCGCCTTCGCCCCAGCCATCGAACGCGCCAACCGCTTTCTTCTCGTGCAGAAGCTGATACCACGCGTCAAAGATGGAAAAACGAGTCCGCGTACGAACCATCTCCTCTTCGATCTCAGAAGATGCCTTCTTGCTCGCACCGACCCCTAAATCGACTACTGGAATCTTGACCTCGCCACTAAACCCACCTTCCCTTGCGGTGGTGGTTCTAGAAACGATCTCGTCAACTTTTCCCGATTCCAGAGCCGAAAGGGAGTTGATCGCGACCTCGTCGTTCAGATAGAAGAAGTCACGGTGCAGTCGATTTTTGGGTGATTGATAGATAGCCATAACTATTTGTTCCCTACTCCCAGAGGTTAAAACGAAACACGACTAGACATTAAATCTAAACTCCACCACGTCGCCGCAGCTAACAACCTCAGCGGACACTGGTCCGCGAGTCGCTGGCCTGATCGCGAGATAACCAGCGGCGAAGCACGTCGATCCACTCGTCGAAGGCGTCGAGGTGCGCATCATGGCTGCCGCCAGAGAGATCGACTCTGACCGTCTCGGGCCTGCGCCGGATCAGCTCGTCCTTGTCGGCATCGCTGAACATCCCGTGCTTGGCGAAAATCGCGAGCGTCGGAACCTGCAGAGCTTCCCACTCGTCCCAGCGCGGTTCATGCACAGCCTCGATCGTGCGTTGCATGACCGCGGCGTCGAAACGCGGGACGAGCCCATCATCCGTCGACTGGAGATCCGCTACCCAGGCATCAACGATCGCGTCATCACCGAGGAACTCGCGGGCAGCGGCCTCGTCCCGGAACGGAACCGGCCAGGACGCGAAGTACGCGCCGAGACCAGCAGCCTCGCGCGGATCGTCACTCCCCGACACATGACCTTCGAGCATCACGAGCCCCTCGACCAGGTCTGGGCGCGCTGCTGCTGCGAGAAAAGCAGTGTGGGCTCCCATCGACTGCCCGACGAGCGTCGCTCGACTCCCTGGGGCGAGCTCCTCGATCGCCGCCACGACGTCGCCGACGAAGGCGTCGCGGGATAGATCATCGGGAAGCCGCGTGCTCGCACCGTGCCCTCGCTGGTCCACGAGCAGGACCCGATGGTCCTGCAACGCTCGCGCCGTGCGCAGCAACTCCCGCGAGCTCCCGGCAAGCCCGTGCAGCAGCACGACGACAGGGCCGTCGCCGCCGAGGTCGGTGACCGCGATGCAGACGCCTCCGGGGCGTTGCACGACGCAGCTGGTCACGCGACCTGTAGCGGCGCGATCGCCGCGATCTGCTCACCTGCTGCGTCCTCGGCGCGGTCGAGCTCATAGTGGCTCTGCAGGTTGATCCAGAACTCGGCCGACGTGCCGAAGTACCTCGCGAGCCGCAGCGCCGTGTCTGCGGTGATCCCCCGCTTGCCGTGCACGATCTCGTTGATCCGCCGGGGCGGGACGCCGATCGACACGGCGAGCTTGTTCTGTGTGATGCCGAAGCCCTCGATGAAGTCCTCCATGAGGACCTCACCCGGGTGAATCGGCTCGATCCTGTCAGTGGTAGTCAACGATCTGCACCTCCTCTGGTCCAGCGTCGGTCCACACGAAGCAGATCCGCCACTGGTCGTTGATCCTGATGCTGTGCTGCCCGACCCGATCGCCCTTGAGCGCCTCGAGCCGATTGCCAGGCGGGACGCGGAGGTCCTCGAGAGACTCTGCAGACCCCACCTGACGTAGCTTGCGCAGCGCGACCCGATGGATCCTCGGATCGATCGAGCGCACGCGCTCACGACGCCACAGCCGTTCGGTGTCCTTGTTGCCGAACGATCTGATCACGAAACCAGTGTATAACGGAGTCCGTCATTAACGCTATACGTTAAACCTGAACTCCACCACGTCGCCGTCCTTCATGATGTATTCCTTGCCTTCGATGCGCGCCTTGCCCGCGGACTTGGCGTTGGCGATCGAGCCGACCTCGACCAGGTCCTCGAAGCCCACAACCTCGGCCTTGATGAAGCCGCGCTGGAAGTCGGTGTGGATGACGCCGGCGGCCTCGGGAGCGGTGGCGCCCTTGTTGATGGTCCAGGCGCGGGTTTCCTTCGGGCCTGCGGTCAGGTAGGTCTGCAGTCCCAGGGTGTCGAAGCCGACGCGAGCCAGCTTGCCCAGGCCCGACTCGACGATGCCCGCATCTTCCATCATCTCTTCGGCTTCGTCTTCTTCCAGCTCGGCGAGTTCGGCCTCGAACTGCGCATCCAGGAAGATCGCCTCGGCCGGCGCGACCAGCGCCGAAAGCTTGGCCTGCATCTCGGTGTCGGCCAGTCCGGCTTCATCGGTGTTGAACACGTAGATGAATGGCTTGGTGGTCATCAGCTGCATCGGGGCGAGCTCTTCGAGGTCCACCCCGTCGGTCTTGGCCGCGGAGTACAGGGTCTTGCCCTCTTCGAGGATCTTCTGCGCGTTGAGCACCGCGTCCACGAAGGACTTCTCGATCTTCTTTGTGCGCAGCTCCTTCTCCAGGCGCGGCAGCTGGTTCTCGATGGTCTGCATATCGGCGAGGATCAGCTCGGTGGCGATCGTCTCGATATCCGAGGCCGGGTCGACCTTGCCGTTCACGTGGATCACGTCGTCGTTGACGAACGCGCGGGTGACCTGGCAGATCGCGTCGGCTTCACGGATGGTGGCGAGGAACTTATTGCCCAGGCCTTCACCCTCCGAGGCGCCCTTGACGATGCCGGCGATGTCCACGAAGGACACGGTGGCCGGCAGGATGCGCTCGGAACCGAAGATTCCGGAGAGCACCTTCAGCCGCGCGTCCGGCAGCGGGACGACGCCCACATTGGGTTCGATGGTCGCGAACGGGTAGTTGGCCGCCAGTACCTGGGCACGGGTCAGCGCGTTGAACATGGTGGACTTGCCGACGTTGGGCAGTCCGACGATTCCGATAGTAAGAGCCACGGGAGGAAATTCTACCTTTGCTTAGGAGATGCGGGAAATGAAGTGCTTAGCGGGTTTCTGAGGAGCGCCGTCCGCCCAGGGCCCGGGCGTCGTCGCCGGATTCCTTGAGCTTGCCGCGGATTTCCTTGGGCAGCGAGAAGATGATGTCCTCCTGGGCGGTGGTGACCTCCGCGACGTCGGTGAAACCGTAGTCGGCGAGCAGGGCCAGCACCTCCTGGACGAGCACATCGGGCACCGAGGCGCCGGAGGTGACCCCGATGCTGGACACGCCCTCGAACCAGGTCTCGTCCACCTCGTTGGCGAAGTCCACCCGGTAGGCCGCCTTCGCCCCGTGATCCAGCGCAACCTCGACCAGGCGCACCGAGTTCGAGGAGTTGGCCGAACCGACCACGATCACCAGCTCCGAGCTCGGGGCGATCTCCTTGATCGCCGCCTGCCGGTTGGTGGTCGCGTAGCAGATGTCATCGCTGGGCGGATCCTGCAGGTTCGGGAAGCGCTTGCGCAGCCGGCGCACGATCTCCATGGTCTCGTCCACGCTCAGCGTGGTCTGCGAGAGCCAGATGAGCTTGTCCGGGTCCTTCACCTGCACGGTGTCGGCCTCTTCGGGGTTGTTCACGATGGTGGTGACCTCCGGCGCTTCGCCGTAGGTGCCCTCGACCTCTTCGTGGCCTTCGTGGCCGATCAGCAGGATTTCGTAGTCGTTTTTCGCAAAGCGCACGGCCTCGCGGTGCACCTTGGTGACCAGCGGGCAGGTCGCGTCGATGGTGCGCAGGCCGCGGTCCTCGGCGGACTGCACCACCGCCGGGGAGACGCCGTGGGCGGAGAACACCACCAGCGCGCCGGTGGGCACCTCTTCGTTCTCTTCGACGAAGATCGCGCCGCGGGATTCGAGTTCGGAGACCACATGCACGTTGTGCACGATCTGCTTGCGCACGTACACCGGGGCCCCGTAGTGCTCCAGGGCCTTCTCCACCGCGATGACCGCGCGGTCCACGCCGGCGCAGTAGCCGCGCGGGGCGGCGAGCAGCACCTTGCGTTCGGTGACCTGCGAGGAGGCTGCGGCGATCTGCTCGGGAGTGCGGCGAATACGCGGAATCCGAGGGATCGGCAACGAGACCGGGACAGAAGTGGAAGTAGCCATATCTCTAGTCTACGAACCCGGCGCAAGTTAGCGCATGCTCATATGATGCGCGCCACCCTTAACGGGCTGTGAGATCTGCCTCCGTGGCCGTAATCGCTGCTAGCAAGGCAGGGAACTCGGCAGCCTGACCGGGGTGCGCACCACGGCGCCGACGCCATCGGTCCCGTGATAGGCACGGCACACGTTCACCCCGCGCTGCGCCAGCCTGGCCTTGATCTGCTTCAGCGCATCGGGTGAGAATCCGTACCATTGCATGTGCATCAGCACCGTGTCCCCGGGGACTGCCGCGCCGGCCCGAGCCACGGTGATCGACTTGGATTTCGCCTCCCAGTCCCGCGTGTCCCGCGTCCAGGTCCAGATTCCCATGCCGCGGCTGTCGTAGCCGCAGCGCACGCTGGCATCGATGGCGCCGTAGGGTGGCCGGCCGAAGTTCGTATGCACTCCGCTGCCGCTCAATTGGGCGCCGGCCTGCAGGCAGGACAGCGGACGCAGGTCCGGATGGCTGATCGAATGGTTGATGACCCATTGCCCCTTGGCCCGGGCCAGCGCCGCGAGGTCCACGCCGTAGCGCGATTTGTAGGAGCCGAGGCAATTACCGGTCGGAGCGAGCACCAGGCCGATGTTGTTGGTCGCCGCATAGGAAATGACCGAGTTGAAGGAGCTCAGGCTGCTCGGGCAGTCGTCGAAGGTCAGCACCACCCGGCTGGTCCGATTCGGGCCGGTGGACTGCGGGGCCGCCGGCGGCTTCGGATAGGTCGTGACATAGCTACCGCTGACCCAGCCGGTGCGCCCGGCATAACTGACTTTGTACCATCCGTTGCCCGCGCGTGCATAGGCCGGGATCGTGCTCCCGCGCGGAATGGTCACCAGAATCCTGTACGAGGTGGACGCTCCGCTGCGCAGATTCAGGCTGTCCAGGGTGCGCACCGTGGCGGCGACTACGTAGGATCCGCTGACGTAGCCGGTATGCCCTGCGTAGCTGACCTTGTACCACCCGTTGGAGGCGCGCCCGGAGACCGGGACCGCGGTGCCTTTGGGGATCGAGATCCGGATCCGATAGGCGGTGGACGGGCCGGTGCGCAGATTGAGGTTGTCGGTGGTGCGTACCTTGGCCGGCAGGTCGATGGACAGCTCCGCGGCCACAGCGATGGCCGCGCTCGCGGGGGCTGCCGCCGCGGCGGCCAGAGGCGCCATGCCCACCAGTAATCCCAAGGCCAAACAGGTCGCGGTGGACGAACGAACAAGATTTTTCTTCCCCAATGGCCACCGCATGATTCTGCATCTCTCTATGTAATTTTCCCCAATTACCGCTCAGTGTCCTCCCCCGCCCGAAGGCGGACAACGGCTTGAGGCAGGATTATCCCAATCGTTGAAAAACGCGCCGCGCACCGCCTGCGCGGCATGAAAATCCGTCATTTTTTGCCCGGATTGTGACCCTGGCACCGCCGCTCGCGCACCCCGGCGGGCACCCTGCAATCCGGCAAATCGTCGGCATTGTGCGATAGTCTCTCATGAGCCACCGGCACGTTTAATCACGGACGGGCCCCGGTTATGCAGGAGAGGACCCATGCCACCAGAAGCGCCGCGCACCATGCCGGCAACGGCCGCGGAGACCAGTGCCGAAAACCCGTGGCCGCTGCGCATACTGACCGAAAAACTGAAGATCCACATCGAGAACTCCCCGGTCACCTGGGTGGAGGGCCAGCTGCTCGAAGCGAATGTGCGCAATGGCCACGGCTATCTGACGCTGCGCGATGTGGACGCGGACAACTCCTTCTCGGTGACCGTCTGGTCCTCGGTGATGCGCAAGCTGGAATCCACCCCGGAGGTCGGCGCACGCGTGGTCGCCCGGGTCAAGCCGAGCCTGTATGCGAAAACCGGGCGGCTCTCGCTGAACGCCACCGACCTGCGCCCGGTGGGCCTGGGCGAACTGCTCGCGCGGCTCGAACGCCTGCGCCAGGCCCTGGGCGCCGAGGGCTTGTTCGCGATGGAGCATAAAATGCCGCTGCCGGTGCTGCCTCGCACCATCGGGCTGATCACCGGCCGCGATTCGGACGCCGAGAAGGACGTGGTGCGCAACGCGACGCTGCGCTGGCCTGCGGTGCGCTTTCGCATCATCAACACCGCGGTGCAGGGAAACGACGCGGTCGCCCAGGTGCGTGCCGCGCTGTCCGAGCTGGACGCCGACCCGGACGTCGAGGTCATCGTGATCGCCCGCGGCGGCGGCGCACTGGAGGATCTGCTGCCCTTTTCCAACGAAGAACTCATCCGCGACGTCTTCGCCGCCACCACCCCGGTGGTGGCGGCGATCGGGCACGAGGCGGACCGGCCCATCCTGGACGATGTGGCCGATCTGCGCGCCTCGACGCCGACGGACGCGGCCAAGCGCATCGTCCCGGATTTGAACGAGGAGTTCGCCGGCATCGAGCTCTCGCGCCAACGCCTGGACCGGGCGATCAACAACCTGCTGCAGCGCGAGGCGCAGACCATCACGGCGCTGCGCCAGCGCCCGGTGCTGGCCAATCCGCAGGCCATGATCGACGCGCGCGCCGAGGATCTGGGGCGCTGGCGGGAACGCTCGATGGCGCTGATCCGCCACCGGGTGCAACGCGCCGGGGATGAGCTGGGCCATCTGCGCGCGCAGATGCGTGCGCTCTCCCCGCAGCAGACCCTGGACCGCGGCTATTCGGTCACCCAGCTTGCCGATGGCACGGTGGTGCGCACCGCCGAGGAGCTGCAGCCCGGCCAGGGCCTGCGCATCCGCGTGGCCGCCGGCAAGCTGAGCGCCACCGTCGACGAAATTTTCCCGGCCGCACCGGCCACCGAAGCACTTTAAGGAAACCCCATGACCGAGCAAATCCCCGAAGATATCGCACAGCTCTCCTATGAGCAGGCCCGTGAAGAACTGATGGCGGTGGTCAATCAGCTGGAGACCGGCGGCGTGCCGCTGGAAGCCTCGCTGGCGCTGTGGGAGCGCGGCGAAGCGTTGGCCGCGCACTGCGAGAATTGGCTCAACGGCGTCTCCGAACGCCTGGACCAGGCCCGCCGCCGGGTGGAAAACTCGGCCGACTAGTCCGCTCTTGCCTGCCCAGCGGCCAGTATCTTGGCTACGCTGGGCATTATGAGCATGGCTTGGTGGGCACTGATCTGGGGTCTGGTTTCCGGGGCCTCGCTCTTATTGGGCGCCGCGGCGGGCTGGTGGCTGAAACTTCCGCGGGCTGCCGTGGCCGGGATCATGGCCTTCGGCGCGGGCGTGCTGATCTGCGCGCTGGCCTTCGAGCTGGTCGCCGAGTCCTACGCCACCGGCGGGCTGCTGGTCACCGCGCTCGGGCTGATCTGCGGCGCGCTGCTCTACTTCTTCGCGAACCGGATCGTGGCCAAGCGCTCCCGCGCCCCGGGTTCCGCCTCGGCCTCGGGCAATGCGCTGGCCGTCGGGGCGTTGATCGACGGCATCCCCGAATCGGTGGCCCTGGGTGTCGGGCTGGTCGCCGGAGGCGCGGTGAATCCGGCGATGCTCGTCGCCATCTTCATCTCCAACATTCCCGAAGCGCTGGCCAGCACGGCGCAGCAGAAGCAGTCGGGCAAGAAGGCCGGCGGCATCTTCCTGCTCTGGGGCTCGGTGACGCTGGTCGCCGGGGTGGCCTCCTGGGCCGGGTTCGCCCTGCTTTCGCTCACCGATCCGGGGTGGACCGCCTTCGCGATCGCGCTGGCCGCCGGCGGCATCCTGACCATGGTGGCCGATACGATGATCCCCGAGGCCTGGGCCGTGGAGCACGACTTCACCGGGTTGATCGCCACCGCCGGCTTCCTCACCGCCTTCGCGGTGCATGCCGTCGGCTGAGCTCCTACTTGGTCGCGTCCAGGCGCTTGCGTTCGGCGGCGACGTCGAAGTCGGCCTTCGGCCAGAGCGGGTCGATCTCCCGCAGGGTGTGCAGCAGCAGCTCCGCCACGCAGAGCCGCGCCCGCCATTTCTGATCCGCCGGGATCACATACCAGGGCGCATCCACCGTCGCGGTGCGTTCGATGGCCAGCTCGTAGGCGCGCTGGTATTCGGCGAAGAGCAGCCGGTCCTCGACATCGGCCGGGGAATACTTCCAGTGCTTGTCTTCGCGATCCAGCCGTTCGCTCAGCCGCGCGTACTGCTCCGCGGGGCCGATATGCAGCATCACCTTGTGCAGGTGGATTCCGCGTTCGTGCAGGGCGTGCTCGAAGTCGACGATCTTCGGGTAGCGCGCCTCGATCTGCTGAGTGCTGCTGAGCTTCTGCACCCGGTGGATCAGCACGTCCTCATAGTGCGAGCGGTCGAAGACGCCGATGATCCCGGGCCCGGGGAGCCGCTGCTGAACGCGCCACAAGAAATCGTGGGCCTGCTCTTCGTCGGTGGGTGCCTTGAACGCGTGGTGGTCCACGCCCTGCGGGTCGAACAAGCCCATCACGTGGCGCACGATCCCGCCCTTGCCCGCGGTGTCCATGCCCTGCAGCACCAGCAGCAGCGAGTCGCGCAGCTGCCCGTGCAGCGCGGAGGCGAATAGCCGCTCCTGCAGCTCGGTGAGCTCCGCGGCGATGGCCTCCAGCCGCTTGGCCGCCTTGCGCTTGCTGCGCGGGGCGTCCTTCGGCCACCAGTCGGGTTCGCCGGTGGCGCGCTGGGACAGGTCGACCTCGCCGACCACGCGAAGCCGGGCCAGCAGATTCTGTGGATATTCGCTCATCGCTTCAGCTTAGCGCCAGGCCTAGGCCCGGGCGCGCCAATCCTCGAGGAAAGCCGAGATGCGGCCCACCGCGTCCTTCAGATCCCGCACCGCCGGCAGGGTGACCAGCCGGAAGTGGTCCGGGGCCGGCCAGTTGAACGCGGTGCCCTGGGTGATCAGGATCTTCTGCGCCTTGAGCAGTTCCAGGGCGAACTTCTCGTCGTCGTGCATCGGGTAGACCTCGGGGTCCAGCTTCGGGAACATGTACAGCGCGCCCTTGGCCTTCTGCACGCTCACCCCCGGAATCGCCTGGAGCAGGTCGTAGGCGGCGTCGCGCTGTTCGCGCAGCCGGCCGCCGGGCAGGATCAGGTCATCGATGGACTGGTAGCCGCCCAGCGCGGTCTGGATCGCGTGCTGCCCGGGCACATTGGCGCACAGGCGCATGTTGGTGAGCAGGTTGATGCCCTCCACGTAGTCCTTCGCCAGGTGCTTGGGCCCGGAGATGGCCATCCAGCCGGAGCGGAAGCCGCAGACCCGGTAGGCCTTGGACAGCCCGGAGAAGGTCAGCACCAGCACGTCGTCGGCCAGCGCCGCGGTGTTGATGTGCACCGCATCATCGTAGAGGATCTTCTCGTAGATCTCGTCGGAGAAGACGATCAGGTTGTGCTTGCGCGCCAGCTCCAGGATCCCCTCCAGGGTCTGCTTCGGGTAGACCGCGCCGGTGGGGTTGTTCGGATTGATGACCACGATGCCCTTGGTGCGATCGGTGATCTTCGCTTCCATATCGGCCAGGTCCGGCAGCCAGCCCTCTTCCTCGGTGTTCAGGTAGTGCACCGGGGTGCCGCCGGCCAGCGAGACCGAGGCGGTCCACAGCGGGTAGTCCGGCGCCGGGATCAGCACCTCGTCGCCGTTGTTCAGCAGCGCGTTCAGCGACAGCGTGATCAGCTCGGAGACCCCGTTGCCCAGGTAGACGTCGTCCACCCCGATGGTCTGGATGCCGCGGGTCTGGTAGTACTGCGAGACGGCGGTGCGCGCCGAGAGGATGCCGCGGGAGTCCGAGTAGCCCTGCGCGTTGGGCAGGTTGCGGATCATGTCCACCAGCACCGCGTCGGGCGCCTCGAAGCCGAAGGGCGCCGGGTTGCCGATGTTCAGCTTCAGGATGCGGTGCCCCTCGGATTCCATCCGCTGGGCGTGCTCAAGCAGTGGCCCGCGAATGTCGTAGAGCACGTTGTGGAGCTTCGAGGATTGCTTGAATTCTGCCATGGGTACACTTTCTCATGATTGGGGCGGGGCGCGCGCCTTCTTGTCGGCGCATGAACACCCGCCGTGGTTAGTTGTTCAGCAGCTTGTACCGGGTGGCGGCGGTTTCCGGGTCCAGCGCGTCGGCTCCGCTGACCATCCGGTTGATGCCGATCAGCGCCTCCTGGTCCAGCTGCTCGCTGACTTGGTCCACGACGTTTTGCGCCGGCTCGTCGAGGTCCGCACCGGCCAGCGGCACCAGCGGCGCGTCCGCGAAGATCTCCTCGCTGCCCGGGACGATGTAGAAGCCCTCGTCGCCGATGATCGCATCGGCGGCCCCGAGCACCAGCACCCGATCCAGCGAGGCGCGCAGCTGCCCGGGCAGCTGCTCCGCGGCCACGGTTTTCACCTCGGGCTTGGCGCATCCGGCGTCTTCCAGGGCTTCCAGCAGCTGGTCGCTGGCCGGCTGGGCGCCGATGAAGCTCAGCTCCGGGCAGGCGGCGGCGAGGCTGGGCACCGAATCCACCGCATGGTGCTTGGCCTCGGCGGCGCTCATCACCAGGACCGCGGAGCCATTGGTGCCGCTGGCGGCCAGGCTGCGCGCCGCGGTTCCGGCGGTGGCCGCCCGCAGCTCGGCTGCGGTGGACTCGGCGAGGGCCACGTCGGCGTTGCCGTCGAGCACCTGCTGGTAGGGATCCGTGCTCGGCTGGAGCTCGGTGACCTGGTAGCCGGCCGCACGCAGCGCCTCGGCATAGATCTTTCCCAGCGCGCGCTGGGTGGGGTCCGTCCCGGCGGACAGGGAGAGCTCGATCCCCTTGGATTCTTCGACCGGCTCCGGGGACTGGCTCGTGCAGGCGGACAGCGTCAGCGTCGCGGCGAGGGCCAGCGCGCCGGCGGTGGTGATTTTAGCTAAATTCATCTCCCCTGAATTCTAGGCCAGCGGGTCTTGCTTTTGCGCTAGCGCACGCCGGGCGAGGTCAAACGCAGGATGCTGTCCACTCGTTCGATGCGGTTCAGCCCCAGGATTTCCTCCCGGGTGAACCAGGCCGCTTCGCTGGTGGAGCCGTCCTGCTCGTGGCGCAGTTGGCCGCCGAGCAGCCGCGCCCGGTAGGTCACCGCCACGGTCTGCATCGGGTGCCCATCCCCGGAGTAGCGCTTCGCGGCGGGGATGATGCCGGTGCTGACATCGAGCAGGGAGAGCTGGCCCACCCGGTAGCCGGTCTCCTCGTAGACCTCGCGGATGACCCCGTCGGTGGCCTGTTCGCCCAGGTCCACCCCTCCCCCGGGCAAGGACCAGCGCGGGGTGAATCTGGCATCGCGATGACGCATATCCCACAGCGTGAGCAGCACCTTGGACTCGTGCTCCACCAGGGCGTAGGCCGCCAGGCGGGTGTCGAAGGGTTCACCGGTGGTTTCGGAACGTCGTGTCATAGGCCCCAATATATCGGCCGGGCGCCACCGGAGGCGGGATCTGCGGGCTGAGGCGAAGCAGAAAACCGCCAAACATTTCAACGAACCGCGGCGGGTATGGTGAAATATTCTTATGTCATCGCACGCAGAGTCTTCCTTCGGCACCGATCTGGACGAGATCGATCGAATCATCATCGACGAGCTGGTCAGCAATGCCCGCATCTCCAATGCGACGCTCGCGCAGCGCGCGGGCATCGCCCCGTCCACCGCCTTGCTGCGCACCCGCTCGCTGGTGGACCGCGGCATCCTCACCGGCTACCACGCGGAGGTTTCGCTGGCCGCGGTGGGGCGCACCGTGCAGGCGCTGATCTCGGTCAAGCTGCGCGCCCACGACCGCGAGAAGATCGACACCTTCCGCCAGCGCATCCCGCAATTGCCCGAGGTGCTCTCGATGTTCCATGTCTCGGGCGGCACCGACTACCTGCTGCATATCGCGGTCTGCTCCACCGAGGCGCTGCGCGACTGGGTGCTGGACAACCTGGCCACCGACGAATCGGTCGGGCACACCGAAACCACGCTCGTCTTCGACCACCAGCTGGGAAACCGCGGTCCGCTGCCCTTCGGCGAGCTCTAGTCCCACCGGCATAGCAGAAGGCCCGCATCCTTGTCGATGCGGGCCTTCGTCATATGGTGTGCTAGGCGCGGCGGCGCTGCATCACGGCGTCCAGGTTCAGCTTCGGCTTGCTCGCTGCCGGGGCTTCGACCGGCTTTTCCGCCGGCGCAGGGGCTTCGGCCTTGGCCACGACGCTGGCGATCGAGGCGCGTTCTTCTGCGCTGACCTCGGCGGCCAGGCGCTTCGCGCCCTCGGCGGCCTTGAGGCTGATGTGCTTGGTCGGGCGCAGCGGTTCGGAGACCGGGATCGGCTCGGGACGTACCCGGGCGACGATTTCGCGCTGCGTCGCCTCGCGCACCTCCACGTAGGTGGGCTTGGGCACATTGGTCGGCTCCCAGGTGGCCGGCTGCTTGACGCCGCCGTCCCCGCGGGCCACGCGCACCGCCTCGGCACGCAGTTCCTCGGCGGTGATCGCCGGGGCGCGCCGGGCCGAACCCGGGCGGGCGTCGAAAACCTCATCCTCGCCCGACTTGCGGGTGATCACCTGGTTCGCCTCGTCGGCGAAGGCCGGGGTCTGCAGGGCCTGCTCGCGGGTGGCCTGCAGATGCGCCAGCAGCTTGCGGTTGCGATCGCGCACCGCCAGGGCGCGCAGCGTGGCCACCGACGCCAGGGCGATGGCGAAGAAGATGCCCACGGCGGAGAAGCTCAGCGCGGTGAAGGGCGCCAGCACGAGGCCGAGAAGCGTGGCGAGCACCGCCAACAGGCCGAGCACCGCCACCGCCAACCGCCCATAGCGCACACGTATCTTGAGTCCGCTCTCGGCAGACTGCGCTCGCGTTTCGCTCTGTGACGTGCCAGCCATGGGGTCCTCCAACACCGTTTGAACGGTCAGATCAGGTGGAAGCCGAATAGTTAGCTTCCTCGGTCAACACTATGCAACGCCGGGTGCATCGACGGGCAAATTTCTCGGTGTGTCCGCAAGAATTCGCAAGTGATGGGCACTTCTGGGCCCGCAGCGGGCTTTCGGCCAACGGGCGCACCGCTTTATTCGTAGATGCGTTCTAGCATGCTGGAATCCAGCTCCTCGCGGTTTAGTGCAAATGTTCGATGGTCGCGCCATTGCCCGTCGATATGCAGGAACCCCTTGCGCAGCCCCTCGTCGCGGAAGCCCAGCTTGTCCACCACGCGCAGGCTCGGGGCGTTCTCCGGGCGGATGTTGATCTCCATCCGGTGCAGCGCCAAGTCCTGGAAGCAGTAATCGATCACCAGCGCGCAGGCCTCCGGGACCAACCCGTAACCCGCATGGGCGCCGTCGATCCAATAGCCCAGCGAGGCGGAGCGCGCCGCCCCGTACTGGATCCCGCTGACCGAAATCTGCCCGATGATCGGCGGGTGTGCTCGGTGCAGCTGCGGCAGCGTCATAATCCAGGAGTACCCGGTGCCCTCGCGCGCCGCGGCCCGCTTGGCGACGAGCAGCTGCCGGAAGCTCATCGGCTCCGGCGGGCCCAAGGGATTTGTCGGGTCCCAGGGCTTGAGCCAGCTCGCGTTCGCCGAGCGCAGGGCAAGCCATTGCTCCTGATCGCGCAGCAGCAGCTCGCGAAGCAGCAAGCGCGAGGAGGACAACTCGGGCAACGCGGCTTTTCCGCGCAGAAAACTCAGCATGCACATATCGTATCCCCGCGGAGCTCACCTGCACTTTTATGACCCACGGCGCGGGTGGCGCGTAGAGTAAAACCATGAATGCAGCCACTTCCCCACCGCCGGGCGAGAGCAAGCAGGCCCGGCGCGCCGCCGTGCGGGCCGCCCGCCGGAAGATCACCGAGAACAGCTCGGCGCTGCTGGCCGAACAGCTCGCCGCGCGCGTGCTCGATTACCTGGACTCCTCCACCGGAACCGTCACCCGGGTCGGGCTCTACCTGTCCATGCCCGATGAACCGGACACCTCGGTGCTGCTGCCCCGGCTGGTGCAGGCGGGCATCGAGGTCTACCTGCCGGTGTGCGAACCGGAATACCAGCTGCGCTGGGCGCATTGGACCCCCGAGGTGCAGCTGGTGGACAGCGCGCGGGCCCCGGTGCGCGAGCCGGTGGGCGAACGCCACGGCGCGCGGCTCTTCGACACGGTGCACACGCTGTTCATCCCCGCGCTGCTGGTCGACGAGCACGGCCTGCGCCTGGGCCAGGGCGGCGGCTACTACGACCGCTTCCTGCCGCAGGTGGCGGACAAGGCCACCCGGATCGCCGCACTGGTCTACGCGGACGAGTACGTGCCCGCCGGACATTTCCCGGTCGACGCGCACGACCGCCCGGTGGACCTGGTGATCACCCCGGAGCTGGTGCACACCATCGACCCCTAGCCGGTTGCCCACAGTTCGCCGCCGGGCGCGCGGCGAGCGTGCCGGGCGGGGTTTTGCTGGGGGCATGAGCAATTTATCCCCACGCCGCACCCCGGTGATTCCGCGGCCCCGGATCCGTGCGGCGCGCAGCCGCAGCGAGCTGTTCCGCCGCTACCGCAAGCCGCTGGCGCTGGCCTTCACCCTGCTGGCGTTGGCCGCGGCGCTGAACGTGCTGGCCACCGGGCAGCTGGCCCAGCGGCAGGTGGTGGTCGCGCTGGCGGATATCGCCGCCGGGCGCACGGTGAGCGCGCAGCAGATCGAGGTGCAAAGCGTTCCGCTGGCCCCCGATGACCGGCAGGTGATCAGCGAGCCGGCCGCGGTGCTCGGCCAACGATTGGCGGTAGCGGTCCCCGCGGGCACGGTGCTGCGCGAGCACCTGCTGGTCGGGCCGAATCTGCTCACCGGTTCCGCCGCCGGGACCGTCGCGGTGCCCATCCGGCTCAGCGATCCGGCGACGGTGACCCTGATTCATCCGGGCCAGCTGGTGGATATCGTCTTGACCACCGGGGACGGGTTCGAGCAGCAGATCAGTTCGCGCACCATCGCCCGCGCGGTGCCGGTGCTCTGGGTGCCCAGCAGCGATAGCGGCGGAGAGCTGGGAATGTTCAGCGCCGCCAGCACGCCCGGCGAAGGGATCATCGTGGTCGCCGCCGCCAATGCCCGCTCCGACGAGCTGGCCGGGGCGGTTTCGCGCGGCAAGGTCTCCGCGGTGCTGGTGAACTAGCCCCAGTGCGGCGGCTTGTCCCGCTTCATCGCTTCGGCCAGGTCCTCGTCCGGCTCTCCCCACATCCGCGGGTCATCGTCCTTGGCGCGCAGCTCGTCCAGCGGGTTCTGCGGTTGCTCGGCGGCTGGCGCGGAACCGTCCCGGCTTGCGGCCAGCGCCCGATCCACCGATTCGGTGGCGGGCACCGGCGCATAGCTGCCGGTCAGTTCGGCCTTGACGCTCAGCTGCTGGGGAGGGGCGATGACGCGCGGACGCTTCGCCCGGCCAGCTGGCTTGCCGGCCGGCTGCTTGCTCATTTCCCGTCGGTTTTCGGCTCTGCGCCTTCCGCGCGCGCCGGGATCGGCGCGGGAGTCGGCACGGCCTCCTCGGCGGGCTGCGCGGCCGCCGGTTTCGGCGCTGGCTTCTGCGCTGGCTGCTCCGCCGGCTTGGCCGCAGGTTTCTTCGCGGCCGGCGGGTCGGCGGTGACGGAGCTTGCGGAGACCGGCGGGGCCATCGGCACCCGGGTGCGCGGCCCGGTGTGCGTCGCCGCGGAGGCGGCGGGACTCAGCTCCAGGCTGCGGGCCAGCCGGTCGGTGACCGAGGCAGGGTCGGTGAACACGTCGATGGTCCACAGCGGCACGTAGCGCCAGCCGTGGTTCTCGAAGAATTCCGGGCGCAGCCGGCTGCGTTCGCGCACGGTCAGCCCGGCATAGTGCTCGGTGCCGTCGTAGACCACGGCCAGCGGGCGCACGGCGCCCGCCCCGTCCATATCCAGCGCGTGGGCCGAAAGATCCAGTACCCCGCGGTAGTCCTCGGCCACGATCGCGCCGCGTTCGCGCAGGCGCCGGGCCAGATCGGAGACGAGCGCGTCGAAACGCGGGCTGCGCATGGAGCTGACGCCGGAATCCCCGGCCTGCACGCGGCCGAAGAGCTCGAAGAACTGCCGCGCCCCGCGGTACACCCGGTCCAGATCCACATCGCTGGGCAGCAGCCCGGACACCAGGGTCATCCGCTTGCGCGAACGGGTCATCGCGGACACGAACAGCTGCTCCCCGCCGGGGCGGGAAAGCGCACCGAATTCGTGCAGCGTCTTGCCGTGCGGGGTCCGCCCGAAGCCCCAGGCGAAGATGACCGCGTCGCGGCGCACCCCGATCAGCCGGTCCATGGTGGTCACCACGAAGGGTTCGACCTTGGAGCGCAGCGCGTTCATCGCGTACTTGTGGTTGGGCAGCTGCACGCGGATCGCCTCGGCGATGGCCGCGGCATGGGCCCGGTTCGAGGCGATCACCGCGAGCGACTCGGTGGAGTGCGCGGCGAAGTGCGCGAAGACCAGGTCCACGACCTTGGCGACCTCCGCGGCGGTGGTCTGCACGCCCTCCTCGCTGCTGGACAGCGTTCCGGTGGCATCGGGCACGTACACCCCGGTGAGCCGCGGGCTGCTTCCGGTGATCGTCACGGCCACCGGCAGCCGCGAGATGGCCGAATCATAGTAGGTGTTCGAGAGCTGCTCGACCAGCCCCTCGTCGATGCCGCGGTACACGGTGGACAGGGTGCCGGTGACCAGCACGCGGTTCAGCGCGGTGAGCGCGGAGAGCCCGGGCTTGCGTTCCTTCAGCCGCGCGGTGGGGTCCACCGACACCTCGAAGGTCTTCGGGCCGCCGAGCATCTCATCGCCGATCGCGATGACCTGCTTGGAGCGGCGCACCGCATCGAGCACCTCGCGCAGCGTCAGGTAGTTGGCCTCCAGCAGGATCACCGCATCGAATTCGGTGTCTGCCGGCAGCGCGCTGCCCAGCAGCAGCGGAGCCGAAACGAACACCGGGGTCAGCGAGTTGACCAGCGCCGGACCGAAGTCGAGCAGGCCGGCGACGGTGGGGGTGCCGTCCTTCAGGATGCCGCGCAGCGCCTTGGAGGCGGCCCGGTGGTCGGCCAGCGAGGCCTTCCAATTGCGCGCCAGCGCCCAGCGGATCCGGGAGGGGCCCGAGGCGATATGCGCCCCGTCGGCCAGCCGGAAGTCCGCCTCGATCTTCTCCAGCTTCGCGCCGTCGTTCATCGCGAGGAAGTCGTCCCCGGAGATCATCGCCTCCAGCGCCGACTGCCACCAGGCGAGCTCGAGCTCGGCGTCCACCGCATCCGCGTCGATTTCCCGTTCGGCGAAGTCGGCCAGCAGATCCGACAGCCCGCCCTCGGAGAGCTGTTCGGCGATCAGCGTGCGTTCGGGCAGCTCGGCCAGGTCTTCCTTGCGGTCGACCAGCGCGGCGATGGTGTCCAGCAGCGTGGCGATCGGCATTTCGCGCAGCCGCGCACCGAGCTGGGCCGGCAGCACCGCGGCGAGCTTGTCGATCCGCGCGCCGGCGTCGTGGTATCCGGCTTCCACATCCAGCAGCCCGCCGGGAACCGCGGGGTTCCGCTGGCTGGTGGCGTAGATCCGCCAGGCGTCGCGCTGGACGGAGACCGCCTGCAGGGCCGCCTGCAGATCGGAGACATGCATGCCGGGGCGCACGTACTCCTTGGCGATCTTGCGCAGCCGGGAGCGGACGATGGAACCCATCTCCACCCCGTGCTCGCGGCGCCAGGCGCTGGAGGCGGTCGCGGCGATCAGGTCGTCGATCTCGCCTTCGAAGATGTCCGCTTCGAACTTGTCCAGCGAACCGCGCACGGCGACCAGCAGCTGGAGCTGGTCCCCC
This sequence comes from Glutamicibacter sp. AOP12-B1-11, assembly GCF_052379245.1. Classification (NCBI taxonomy): domain Bacteria; kingdom Bacillati; phylum Actinomycetota; class Actinomycetes; order Micrococcales; family Micrococcaceae; genus Glutamicibacter; species Glutamicibacter sp. AOP12-B1-11. The sequence continues at coordinate 40,975 of NZ_JBQSYL010000027.1, forward strand.
CACTTGTCGTAGCTGTCCTCCAGGCGGATCTGCGACTGCGCGGCGATCTTCTGCATGTGCTCGTGCAGGATCGGCAGGTCCCGGCCCAGCCCGCTGGCCAGGGTGAGCGCCTGCTCGGTGGCTTCCTGGTTGCGCAGCGGCGCGCCGAACCAGGGGCTGGTGGTGTGCGATTTGGAGAAGGCGCCGAGTTGCGCGGCGCGCTTGAGCTGCGCGGCGACGTGGCCGCGCTGGCCCATGGAGTCGAGCACCGAGCGTTTGAGCCGCACGGTGGTGGACGGGGCCGGGTCCAGCGAGGTGAGCCGGGCCAGCTCCTGCATCGCCTGGTAGGGCGAGCAGCCCCAGCGGCTGCGCACCGAATGCAGCGACTTGACGTGCTCGTGCAGCGCATTGCGGCTTGCGCGCAGCTTTTCCAGCAGGCTGCCCAGCTGCGGTTCGGTGGCGCGTTCGTTGCGCAGGATCGCGCGGATCAGCAGATTGCGCAGCGCCTCGGGGTCCTCGTTGGGTTCCAGCAGCAGGCTGCCGGCGTCGAGCTGTTCGTTGAAGCGGCGCACGAATTCCTCGGCGGCCGAACGCTGCTCGGCGACGACCAGCACGCGCTTGCCCTGGGCGGCGAGCAGGCCGGCGGCGTTCAGCGCGGTCTGCGTGGCCCCGGTGCCGGCGGCGGCGTTGATGCTCACCGATTCGCCCGAGGAGATGTAGTCCAGCATGCGCGCCTGGGACTCGTCGGCGTCCAGCAGGTAGAGCTCTTCGGCCGGGTCGCGTTCGTCGCTGTTCTTGGCCAGCACGCTGGTTCCGGTGTGCACCTTGCGGGTGGAGCCGCCCGGCGCCGGAGCGCTCGGCTCGCCGGAGCGCCGGGTTTTGGAGGAGTCCTTGATCAGGCTGGCGACGCGGCGCAGCCGCGAGCCGCCCGGCTCTTCGGTTTTGCCTTCGGGTTCCGCCTCGGTTGGCGTCTCGGAGTCCGCGTCCGCCGGAGCCTTGGCTGGCGCGGCTGGCTCGGCTTCGGCGGGCTCGCCGGCATTTTCCTCGGCGCGGATCAGCGCCTCGATCACCGGGTGCGAGCCGGTGAGCTTCGCCGGGTCGGCCGGGTCGATCAGATCGGAGAAGGTGGAGACCAGCAGGCGGTGGCCGATGACCACGCCGGGAACCTCGGAGAGCTGCTGGCGCAGTGCGTCCATGCCGCGGACCGGGTCGAAGCGGGCGATGGAGTAGGCGGCGGCGTCCACCGCGTCCACGTCGATGCGGGCTTCGTGGTCGGATTCGAATTGCCTTACGAAGGCCGGGGAAATCTCCGCGCGGCCTACCAGCTGCACGTCGTAGTCGTCGTGGTCCAGGTGCTTGGTCAGGGTGATCCGGCCGAGCATGATCGGGGCGGATACCGGTTCGCTTTTGCCCTCGTGCACGGCACGCCAATTGGCGACACCGGCGGCCAGGTAGCCCACGTCGATGCCCCGCTCTTCCCAGAGCTCGGCGGTTTTGGCGCTCAGCGCCCGTGCGGTGCGCCGCGCGGCGGCAAACTGCTCCGCATCATGCAGCAAGGTGGACAGGCGGGTGCGCCGACCTGCAAGAAACTGGGCCAAACCCGATGGATTTGCGTGAGTGATGTCGATGCTGTTCGACATCGACGGCGCAAATCGCAAGGTGGTGTCGGCGCCGGCACTCTGGCCCAGGGATTTCACCCAGGTGGCGACGCGCTCGGCAGCAGCATTTTGGCCACTAGTCACGACAGTTATTCCCTTCACTGAACCGACCATCACGGCGCGCCACAATGACAGCGCGCCTCCTTCCTAACGTAGTGCACGCACCGGTGAGAACCGGGGCGCGAAACACGTTTTAAACCCGGCAAGCGGAACCGGACCTCACCGAAGGTCCCCTAGGGGCGCTGCAGGTGAGGCGGTTCCGCTTGGCGGCCACGGGCGGACCCGTGCCAGCTAGTGCTGTGGGATTACTCCCACTCGATGGTTCCCGGTGGCTTGGAGGTAACATCCAGTACCACGCGGTTGACCCCGTCCACCTCGTTGGTGATGCGGTTCGAGATCTTCGAGAGCAGGTCGTAGGGCAGGCGCGACCAGTCTGCGGTCATCGCATCCTCGGAGGAGACCGGGCGCAGCACGATCGGGTGGCCGTAGGTGCGGTGATCGCCCTGGACACCCACCGAGCGCACGTCGGCCAGCAGGACGACCGGCATCTGCCAGACTTCCTCGTCCAGGCCGGCCGCGGTCAGCTCGGCGCGGGCGATGGCGTCGGCCTTGCGCAATAGCGTCAGGCGTTCCTCATTGACCGAACCGATGATGCGGATCCCCAGTCCCGGGCCGGGGAACGGCTGGCGTCCCACGATTTCCTCGGGCAGGCCGAGCTCGCGGCCCACGGCGCGGACCTCGTCCTTGAACAGGGTGCGCAGCGGCTCGACAAGCTCGAAGTCCAGGTCCTCGGGCAGGCCGCCGACGTTGTGGTGGCTCTTGATGTTGGAGGCACCTTCGCCGCCGCCGGATTCGACGACGTCCGGGTACAGCGTGCCCTGGACGAGGAACTTGACCGGTTCGCCCTTGCCCGCTTCCTGCTTCAGGATCGCGATCTCCGCGGCCTCGAAGGCACGGATGAATTCGCGGCCGATGATCTTGCGCTTGGTCTCCGGGTCGGTGACCCCGTCCAGCGCGGTCAAGAAGCGTTCGCGTTCGTCGGCGATGTAGAGCTTCGCGCCGGTGGCGGCGACGAAGTCCTTCTCCACCTGTTCCGCTTCGCCTTCGCGCAGCAGACCGTGGTTGACGAACACGCAGGTGAGGTTGTCGCCGATGGCGCGCTGCACGAGGGCTGCGGCCACGGCCGAGTCAACGCCGCCGGACAGGCCGCAGATGGCCTTGCCGTCGCCGACCTGGGTGCGGATGTGCTCGATCTGCTCCTCGGCGATGTTGCCGGCGGTCCAGTCGGCCTTCAGTCCCGCACCGTTGTAGAGGAAGTTCTCCAGGATGTCCTGGCCGAACTCGCAGTGCTTGACCTCCGGGTGCCACTGCACGCCGTAGAGGCGCTTGGCCTCGTTGGCGAAGGCGGCGACCGGGGCGCCTGCCGTGGTGGCGAGCACCTCGAAGCCTGCAGGTGCCTCGGAGACGGAGTCGCCGTGGCTCATCCACACGTTCGGTGCCTTGTCGGCACCGGCGAGCAGCGAACGGGCATCGCCGTTGAAGGTGGTTTGGGTCGAACCGTATTCGCGCAGGCCGGTCTCCGCGACGGTGCCGCCCAAAGCGTTTGCCATGGCCTGGAAGCCATAGCAAATACCGAGGACCGGGATACCGGCTTCGAAGAGGTCTGCACCAACACTCGGCGCACCCTCGGCGTAAACGCTGGAGGGACCACCGGAGAGGATGATCGCTGCAGGGTTCTTGGCCAGGATGGCTTCGGTGGACAGGGTGTGCGGAACGATCTCCGAGTACACACGGGCCTCACGTACGCGGCGAGCGATGAGCTGCGCGTATTGGGCCCCGTAGTCGACGACCAGAACCGGCTTATGTTCTGGGGTGAGGGGAGCAGTAGTCACGAGCTCTAGTCTACGCGGTTCGCCGGGCGCGAAATAGCGCATGACGTGTCATCAGCGTCACCCGGAGCATGAGGCGGCGCGCACGCATCGGGCGCGGGAAGCAAAAATCCCCGCCACGGCGATGCGTGACGGGGATGCTGCGGATCAGCCTAGTAGCGTTTGGCGGCCTTGGGGTGGGCGGCCAGCTCGGCGTCCACCTCGGCGTGCACCGTGCGTTCGGTGAAGAAGGAGAGCAACGGGATCACCCCGCCCAGGGCGATGGTGATGAAGCGGCTAAATGGCCAGCGCATCAGCGACCAGAGGCGGAAGTCGGCGAACAGGTAGACCACGTACATCCAGCCGTGCACGATCAGGATGCCCAGCGAGATGTTCACTCCCCCGCTGATTTCGGCGCGGTTGAGCATCGAAATGGTGTTGGCGGTGCCGCCCAGCAATTCGCCGCCGACAAACAGCTCCAGCTGCCAGAAGTACTTGAAGATCATTTCCGCCACCAGCAGCAGCAGCATCACGCCGGTGGCGTAGGCGAACACCTTGTAGAAGATGGCGGCCGAGCGGATCTGGGCCGGGGTGCCGCCGAATTTGCGGGGGCGGGCGGCGGGAGTGGTGCTGGACATCTGCAAGGAGTCCTTTCCGAAGGTGGGAGGTGGGGGCTAGTTCTCTAGGTGCTTCTCGCGGGCGGCGGTCTGCGCGGCGGCTTCGGCGATCTCGTCCATGCCGCGCTGGTAATCATCGCGCACCAGCCGGTACCAGAGGAAGAAGGCGAAGCCTGCGAAGACGACCCATTCGATGCCGTAGAAGACGTTCAGCCAGTTGATCTGCGGCTCCTGGGGCTGCGGACCGACGTAGATCGCATCGATGCCCGGCTGGGCGGCCGGCTGGCCGTCGACGCTCAGTGCATGTGCGGTGACGAACCCGGAGTACAGGTTCTGGTCCCAGATGTTGGCCAGCTGCGCGGTGGACAGGGTGGCCAGCGCCGGGTTGCGCACATCATGGTTCAGCTCCGGGCCTTCCGGCGGCAGCAGGCGCCCGGTGATTTCCACCGAGCCCTCGGGAGCCGCGGACGGGGTGCCGGTTTCCGGCTGCCAGCCGCGGACCACGGCCATCGCCTCGCCATCCGGTGCGCCGTCCACGGCGAAGGCCGTTACCACCCAACTGCCGAGGCGGTCATCGTCCACGCGGCCCTCGACCAGCACGTCGGTGCCGGGAAGGAATTCGCCGGAGAAGGTGACGATCTGATCCGATTTGGTGCCTAGCATCTCCACGCCCGGGGTGTAGTGCTCGGTCAGCGGGACCGGAACCTCGGTTTCGTCGATCTTGACGGCCGGTTCGGTGGAGGAAGCCCCGAATTGCCAGCCCGAGAGGGCCACGAATCCGGTGGCCACGAGCAACGCACCGAGCAATGCGGCGATCCATTTGGGTTTCAGAGCGGTTTTCAGCACACTCTAACCGTACTTCGATTGCTTGTAGAAGTTCCACTGGGCACGGGGTGAGATTGGCCTAACCCGATAGCTTGCGCACTTCGGGAACCATCTTGCCTCCTCGTTCGTTGAGGGGCAGGTTAAACGCCGCAGTCCCGCCGCGCCAAAGATTCGGCGTGGCGGGACTGCGGTGCAAGGAGCTTAGAAGCGGTCCGACTCGTAGGGCGAGAGAACCACGTCGACGCGCTGGAATTCCTTGAGCGTCGAATAGCCGGTGGTGGCCATCGAGCGGCGCAGCGCACCGACCAGGTTGGAGGTGCCGTTGGTCTCGTGGGACGGGCCGAAGAGCACGTTCTCCAGGGTGCCGACGGTGCCGATCTGCGCGCGGTCGCCACGCGGGCTGGCCTCGTGCACGGCCTCCATGCCCCAGTGGAATCCGGCGCCGGGAGCCTCTTCGGCACGCGCCAGGGCGGTGCCGAGCATCACCGCGTCGGCGCCCATGGCGACCGCCTTGACGATGTCCCCGGAGTTGCCCAGGCCGCCGTCGGCGATCACGTGCACGTAGCGTCCGCCGGTCTCTTCGATGTAGTCGCGGCGGGCCGCTGCCACATCGGCGATGGCCGTGGCCATCGGGGCGTGGATGCCCAAGGTGCGCCGGGTGGTCGAGGAGGCGCCGCCGCCGAAGCCGACCAGCACGCCGGCCGCGCCGGTGCGCATCAGGTGCATGGCCGGGGTGTAGCCGGCCGCGCCGCCGACGATGACCGGGACGTCGAGCTCGTAGATGAACTGCTTAAGGTTCAGTGGTTCGGTGGTCTGCGAGACGTGCTCGGCAGAGACCGTGGTGCCGCGGATGACGAAGATGTCAACGCCGGCATCGAGCACGGTCTTGTAGTGCTCTTGGGTGCGCTGCGGGGTCAGCGAGCCTGCCACGACCACGCCGGCGTCGCGGATCTCGGAGAGCCGGGAGCTGATCAGCTCCGGCTGGATCGGCGCCGCGTAGAGCTCCTGGAGCTTCGCGGTGATCTTCGAATCGTTGCGGACCGACGCCTCGGACTTCAGCCCAGCGATTTCGGCGAGCACCGGTTCGGGGTTTTCGTAGCGCGTCCACAGCCCTTCGAGGTTCAGCACGCCCAAGCCGCCGAGCTTGCCCAACGCGATGGCGGTGGCCGGGGAGGTCACCGAATCCATCGGTGCGCCCAGGATAGGGGTGTTGAACTGGAAGGCGTCGATCTGCCAGGACACCGAAACGTCCTTGGGATCACGGGTGCGGCGATTCGGTACGATCGCTACGTCGTCCAGGGAATATGCCTTCGTGGCCCGCTTGCCACGGCCGATCTCAATCTCGTTACTCACCAGACAAGGTTACCAAGTTCCGCGCAGATTCCCGCTTTATCTCGCACGGCACGCCCCGCACCAATACAGGCACGGGGCGTGATTCCGGGAGAAAGCGGTGAGCAAGCTCACCGCTTTCCGCGCGCCGGGGCGGGCGGATTCCGGCTTAGCCGGCCGGATTCAGCGTGGCCAGGGTGCCCGCCAGGGCGGTGGCGGCGCGTTCCTCGGCCTGCGCGATGCGTTCCATCTGATCGGCCATGCGCCCGAAGAGCTCGCTGCGGGCTTCGGGATCCACGTCCGGATCGATCATTTCGCTCAGGTCGATCCAGTCGGCGCTGAGCTGCGCGTAATCCGCGGCGTGCTCTGCCAGCGGTTCCAAGCCGGGAAGTTCCGCGCATTCGTCGAGGAAGTCCGCGTAGAGCCCGCGCAGGCCGCCGAATCCACCGAAGCGGGTATCGGTCATGAAACCGTGCAGCTGGGCCAGCCCCGCGCTTAAGCGCTGCGGATCGGCGAAGATCTGCGTCCAGCCCTTCTTGGTGCTGGTGTCGCGCAGCCGTTCGGCCCAGGTGTGCATGCCGGCGATGCCGAAGCGGTTGGCAAAATGCACCGGGATCCCCTTCAGCTCGGCGGTGCCCAGCAGCCGGCCGTTGGTTTCGGTGATCGCCTCGAGCACATTGGCGGTGAGCGTTTCAAGCTTGGGCGAACGGCGCGAAGGGATCCACGCCTGCCAGTGCTTTTCCTTCTTGCGCTTGGCGCGGGCGGCGGCCAGGTCGCTCGGGCTGATCGGCATCAGCGAGCCCGATCCGTCGTCGACGAGCAGGTCATCCTCGTGTTCGCCGACGATGGCCAGGTCGATGGTTTCGGCCTCGTCGACCTCGCTGGATTCGATCCAGGGCAGGGCGCCGACGGCCACGCGCACGACTACCGCGCGTCCGGCGTCCAGCGCGTGGTCCAGATATTCGGCGGCGCGCTGCGCCGAACCGGTGGTGCGTTCGTTGACCTTCGCCCCGCTGCGGGTGAGCAGGTTCTGCGTGTACGGCTCGGGATGTGCGCGGGTCACGATGGTCGCGGTGGTCACCTCTTCGTACTCGAAGGTGAAGACCATGAAGCCGATGCCTCCGGCCAGACCGGCCAGCAGGGCCTCGCTCATCGGTTCTCCGGTGGCGGGATTGGTCACTCCGGCCTGGGTGAACACCCGATGCCAGAGGCCCGCGTCGTACTGCACAACGTCGGTCGGAGCCGGGTATTCGGGAAGCTCCTCCTCCGGTGAGGTGGCCGGTGGTGGCGCAGGGGCCGGCTTGGGCTTCTTGCCGGTTTTCTCTGCCGCCCTGGCATCCCGTGCTTCCTTGGCGTAGTTACGGGCGGCAGCGGCGCGCACGGCTTTGGGGCCTTCGGGCTTGTCGGTCAGGATGTTCTTGCGCGCGGTCGTATAGCTCTCCCCGGTACGTTCCATGCGTTCGCGGGCGAGCTTCTTCAGATTCGCGGGTTGTGCCAAGATAATGTCCTTCGTTCACGGATACGCGCAGGCGGGTAGCTCCCGCGCACCGGTGGGTGCCGCCGTGCCTTCATTCTACGTGGGCGCGGCTCCCGCTTTCATCCCCTCGACGCGCGGAGCTTGGCGTTCCGCTTTGGCTCCCGCGGTGGCGTGCCCCGCGCGGTGGGCGGAGTTCTCCCGCTCACCAGTGGCTAGTCCCAATACGTATTACGCCGCGGCTGCTGCTCCGGATCAACATGCTTCGGCAAAATCACATGCGGCAACCCATCCACCAATACCACCTGGATCCGCCCCGCATCGGCATCCATATGCGCACCACGGCACAAAGCCCCCAAATTGCCCAGCTTCGTCTCCCCGCCCTTCCACCACGGATCAATATGGTGGAACTCCACCTTCTCCGGCGGCTCCGTGCACCCGGGCACAATGCACCCGCGATCGCGGGCCAGCACCGCCCGCTTGAGCTTCTCCGGCACGATGCGTTGGGCTCGGCCATAATCAAGCAGTTCGCTCTTCGAATTGAACACCGCCGGTATGATCTCGGCCTCGCACAAGAGCCGTCTCAGCTCGCCGGGCGGCAGATGCACCCCGTGCGCGGTCCGCGCATCCCCGGCAGCCAGATCCTGCAGGTTCTCCAACTTCAGATGCACGATCACCTCCGGCCGGATCCGCGACCCTCCACCAGCAGTGGTGGTGGTGAGGATGTCCAGCAGCGCGTTCAGCGCCCGCTCGGGCACGGTCGCGATGGTTTCGGTCTCTTCGGGGTCCCAGCGTGCTTCGTTGCCCACGCCTTCGGGAAGGAAATCCGGGAAGCCCGGACCCGATGCGGCTTTGGTGCCGGCTTCCGGTGAAGGGGCTTCACGATCTGCAGCGCTTTGAGTGTCAGCGACAACGGCTTCCGGTACCGCCGGTTCGAGAATGCTCGGATCCACGGCCGACGCAGCGTCTACAGCCTTGTCGGTGCCGTTTTGTTCGCTGCTGGTCGGGTCGATGGCCTCGGATGCTTCTGCTTCGTCGTGGGACGGTGCAGGGTCACCCGGGTTCGTGCGCACCGCCTGCCCCACCCGGGTGCGCGGATTATTGGCCTGCGCGATCAACGAATCGAGCACCTCGCCCTCCAGCGTGCTCACCCGCAAGAGGAACTCCCGGCTCAGCGCATTGCGCACCGGCAACGCATACAACCCGCGCCGCACCGACGCTTTGGTCGCGGTACCCGGCGTGGTGGCGGCGCTGCTGATCAGCTTCGTCACGTGCTTCTCGGCTTCCTTCACGCTCTGCGCCCCGCGCAGCACCTCGGCGGCGTGTTCCTCCATCGCCCGCCCGTCAGTGTGCAGCAGTGTCGGTTCGGTGCCGGTGCCTTCGAAGGTCAGGTCCTTCGGTTCGCGTTTGGCCAGCTTGCGGCTGGTCTCCTGCACGAGGGACGGATGCAGCACCGGGTTTCTGGTGGGGTCCGGGGCGGTGAACAGCGCACCGAGGTGGGTGAAGCGCGGCGGGACCGACTGGCCTGCCGGGTTCCGGCGGCCAATGAGGTCGCTCGCGTCCTGGACGAGCGTGGCCGCTTCGCTATAGGGCAGGTGCAGCCAAGACGCGAGCAGCGCGGCGGGGTCCAGGAAGCTGGCCCGCCCGGCGCAGCGGCGCGCTTCCCGGGTGGTGTCGGCGCCGGCGGTGCGCAGCGCGTCGAGTTCCTCGGGGTGGAGGGTGTGGGCGTTGGTGGCCGCGAGGCGGTCCGCGGCGGTCACGCGCATGCGGGCGGCTTCATCGGCCAGCGCCTGTCCGGCGGTGGCCAGTTCCAGGGCGAGGCGTGGGTCCTCGGTGCCGGCCAGGTGTTCGCGCAGGGTGCTGAGCAGCTGTGTGGTGTGGGTGAACAGGGCCCGCAGGCTAGTGCCTGTGAGGTTCGGGGCGCTCGCGGCTGGGCCGGTGAGCTCGGTGAGCTCCCGGTCCAGCTGGCTGAGGGTGTCCCCGAGGGCGGTGGTGTTCATGGGTTCGAGTATGCGCCCGGACAAACGGAGGTGAGCGTGCGGAGCGCGGACTGTGGATAAGCTTCCGCGCGGGGGAAACTAGGTGCTATGCGGGCCGGTCCCCCGGCTTGCTTGCGAGCATCAGCAGCGGGACCAACTGCCGGGAGGTGATCGCCGCGCTCAGGTTTGCCATGGCCGCCGGGCCGTCCTCGCGCAGGACCAGCGGGGTGGCCAGCGGGTCGGTTCCCGCCGCCAGCGCCCCGCGCATCTGCTCCAGCACTTCGAGCACCTCCACGGTGCGCTCGACCTGCCCGGTGACCGCAAACCCGGCATCGGCCAGCGCGCCGGCGTAGTCCGCGGCGGATTCCACGAAGGAGGCCTCGGCCCGCTCGGCCCACGGCATCGGGTAGGACAGGTTGTTGGTGCCCATCAGGTCGTAGATGCCGAATACCGCCCCGGGGCGCAGCAGCCGCCAGACCTCCGCGAAGACCGAAGGCTTGTCGGCCAGGTTCATGCCCACGTGCATCAGCACCGCCGCGTCGAAGCTGGCGTCGGCCAACCCGGTGTCGTGCCCCGGGCGCTGCAGCATGGTGATGGATCGATCCAGCGCGCAGTTCGCGTCCAGCTCCCGGGCGAGGTCCACAAATTCGGCGGTGATGTCCACCCCGGTGACCAGGGCGCCGCGCATGGCGAAGCAGCGCGCCGGCCCGCCCAGGCCGGCGCCCACGTCGAGCACCCGGGTTCCCGCGCCGAGTTCGAGGGAATTCGCCACGAAGCTGGTCGCCTGCAGCCCGCCGGTGTGGAAATGGTCCGCCTCGCGCAGCTCCGCCGGCTTGAAGGCCTGCGGATCCACTCCCGCGCTGCGCAGCGCGGCGAAGACCCGATCGCGCAGGGTGCCGCTGGTGTACCGGTCGAAGGATGGCTCGATGCTGTTCATCACTTGCTCCTTGGCAGCCGCGAGAGACGTGCAGGTCCCCGAGCTCGCGCGGGGTGCGCCTCTCCTGTGCTCTTTAGTTTAAACCCTGCGGCCCCTTCGGGAACATGGCAAAGCGCCCCGGTCCTTCCGCTGGGGGAAGGTCCGGGGCGCTGGGCCTGGCTGCTTTAGCGTGAACGGTAGTTCGGCGCCTCGACGGTCATCATGATGTCGTGCGGGTGCGATTCCTTCAGCCCGGCCGAGGTAATGCGCACGAACTTGCCGCGGGCCTTCAGCTCGGGGATGGTGCGCCCGCCGACGTAGAACATCGTCTGGCGCAGGCCGCCGGCGAGCTGGTGGACCACCGCGGAGAGCGGGCCGCGGTAGGGAACCTGGCCCTCGATGCCCTCGGGGATCAGCTTCTCGTTCGACGGTGCGTCGGCCTGGAAGTAGCGGTCCTTGGAGTAGGAGGTGTTCTTGCCGCGGGTTTCCATCGCGCCCATGGAACCCATGCCGCGGTAGGCCTTGAACTGCTTGCCGCCCATGAAGACCAGATCGCCCGGGGATTCGGCGGTGCCGGCCAGCAGCGAGCCGAGCATCACCGAGTCGGCGCCGGCGACCAGCGCCTTGCCGATGTCCCCGGAGTGCTGCAGGCCGCCGTCGGCGATCAGCGGCACGCCGGCCGGGATGGCGGCCTTGGCCGCCTCGTAGATGGCGGTGACCTGGGGCACGCCCACGCCGGCGACGATGCGGGTGGTGCAGATCGAGCCCGGGCCCACGCCCACCTTGATGGCGTCGGCGCCCGCGTCGATCAGCGCCTGGGCGCCCTCGCGGGTGGCGGCCTGGCCGCCGATGACGTCCACATGCGCGGCGGCCGGATCCTTCTTCAGCCGCGCGATCATGTCCAGCACGCCCTGCGAGTGGCCGTTGGCGGTGTCCACCACCAGCGCGTCCACGCCGGCCTCGATCAGCGTCATCGCCCGCTCGTAGCCTTCGCCGAAGAAGCCCACGGCGGCGGCGACGCGCAGCCGGCCGTCCTCGTCCTTGGTGGCCAGCGGGTACTGCTCGGCCTTGTCGAAGTCCTTGACGGTGATCAGCCCGGTGAGCACGCCGGAGTCGTCGACCAGCGGGAGCTTCTCGATGCGGTTCTTGGAAAGCAGCTCGATCACGGTATCCCGGGCGACGCCTTCCTTGGCGGTGACCAGCGGCATGCCGGTCATCACCTCGTAGACCTTGGTGGTCATGTAGTTCTCGCGCGGCACGAAGCGGGTGTCGCGGTTGGTGATGATGCCCAGCAGCTTGCGGTTCTCATCGATCACCGGCAGGCCCGAGACGCGGTACTGGGCGCAGAGGTCGTCCCATTCGGCCAGGGTGGCGCCGGGGTGCACGGTGACCGGGTCGGTGATCATGCCCGACTCGCTGCGCTTGACCTGGTCCACCTGCTTGGCCTGGTTCTCGATGGACAGGTTGCGGTGGATCACGCCGATGCCGCCCTGGCGAGCCAACGCGATTGCCATGGAAGCCTCGGTTACGGTGTCCATCGCCGCCGAGCTGATCGGGGTCTGGATGTTGATGCGCTTGGTGAAGCGGGTGGTGGTGTCCGCGTCGGAGGGGATCACATCCGTGGGGCCAGGCAACAACAAGACGTCGTCGTAGGTGAGTCCTTCAAAGGCAAAGGGGTTGAACTCAGTCACGTAAGAACCTTTCGGAGCGAAAGCGGAGGTTGCTTAAATGGTAGATCCCTTTTGGGGTGCTGACGATTCCCGTTGGTGATCTGTGTCTAAGCTAACGTCACAGGGCCGGTTTTTTATTCCTTGTTCCAGCCGGTGGCCCGCGTGAAGGAGGCGGCGAAGCGATCGGCGGCGCTGGTCACAAAAGTCTTGGACAAATGCGAATCATCCAGGTACACCAGCACGTTGCCGATCACCGCCTTGCAAGTGCCCTCCGGGCAGAGCATCTCGGTCAGATCCAGCGAGACCACCCGGGAGCCGTAATCGTGGGTCTGGAGGAACCGGTCCACCGGGTTCACCTCAGCCAGCTTGTCGGTGGCCGGGGCGTCGCAGGCCTCGGGAGCGGCCCGGTTGCGGTCCACGCATTCGGGGATGGAATATTCATAGCGCGGGGTGTCGCGCATCGCGATCACCTGGCTGCCGGCCTGCACGAAGGGCTCGATGGCGCCGGCGTAGTCATCGGCCATGACCTCCTGGGCTCCGGCGCTGCGCCCGGCGTCGTCGGTCCAGGTTGCGGTGCGGGTGGCCACGGTGAGCACCATTTCCGGGGCCAGCGCCTCCACGTAGTCGCGGGCCGCGGGCAGGAAGGCGGCGCATTCGGGGTCATCCAGGTTATCCGTGGAGCCGTAGCGGCAGCCGGGCTGGTAGATCATCACCCAGCTGCCGCCGGCCTCTTCGACGGTGCGCGCGGCGGCCTCGGACCAGTGCTGCATGTGGGAGTCGCCGAGCAGCACCAGATCGGGCTTGGCTGCCGGATCCCCGCCCTGGTTGCAGAACAGGATCGCCGGGTCCTTTGGGGTGTGTGCACCGCTGCAGTTCTCACCCGGGGTCTGCCATTCGGTGTCCAGTTCGGTGCGCAGCGGCAGGGTGAGCGCGGCCGGGGACGGGTCCCAGGTGTCGGTGGCCATCGCCCCGGGGTTCTCCTCCGGGGCTTGGGCGGCGGCCTGCGCGCGGCGCTTTTCGACGTTTGATTCCCAGGCGGCGATCGGCACGGAGGCCACCGAGAGGGCCACCACGATCACCAGCGCCTGGCTGACCAATTGCGGTTTGCCCAGGAAGCGCAGCACCGGCAGGGCGCCGGCGCGCTGCACGGCCAGCAGCGGTTTTTCCACCCAGCGGGTGCTCGCCGCCGACAGCGCGATGGAGCCGAGAATCAGCAGCGCCCCGGCCAGCGGCGAGGCGTGGTCCACCGGGGCCAGGTGCAGGTAGAAGACCAGCAGCGGCCAGTGCCACAGGTACATGCCGTAGGACAGTTCGCCGAGCTTCACCAGCGCCGCGTTGCCCAGCCAGCCGGCGGGGTTCACCCGGCGTGCGGTGCCCGGGGCGATGACCAGCAGGGCGGCGCCCAGGGTGGGCACCAGCGCGAGGAAGCCGGGGAATTGGCCCTGCACGTCGAGCAGCGCGCCGCAGCTAATGATGATCACCAGACCGGCCCAGCCGCCGATCCGGCGCAGCGCCTCGGGCAGCCGGGAGAGCGCTGGCAGGCCCAGGGCCAGCAGCGAGCCGAGCGCGAACTCCCACAGCCGGGTGCCGGTGTGGAAGTAGGCCAGCTGCTGATTGGCCGCGGTGAGGTAGATGGAGTAGCCCAGCGAGGCGGCGAAGATGGCGGCGAACATGATGGCCGCGATCTTCGCGAAGCTGTGCCGGGAGAAGCAGCGCCGCCAGATCAGCGCGGCGCCGATGAGCAGCAGCGGCCAGAGCAGGAAGATCTGGCCTTGGACCGAAAGCGACCAGAAGTGCTGCAGCGGGGAGGCGGCGGAGGTGTTGAAGGCGTAGTAGTCCACCTCGGCGGTGGCCAGCGTCCAGTTCTGGATGAAGAACAGGGAGGAGAAGGCTTCCTGGATGAGCGCCAGCCAGCGGGTTCCGGGCAGCACCAGCCAGGCGGTGAGCGCGGTGGCGATGATGATCAGCGCCGCCTGCGGCAGCAACCGGGAGAATCGGTGCAGCCAGTGGCCGAGCACCGAGGGCTTGTCCCCGCCCTGGAGCTTGCGCGCCAGCGAGCCGGTGAGGAAGAAGGCCGAGAGCATCAGGAAGATGTCCACGCCGCCGGAGACCCGTTGGAACCAGATGTGGTAGCACATCACCAGCAGCACGGCGAGCGCGCGCAGGCCCTGCAGATCGGCACGGAATTCCGTGCGCGGCACGGTGCTCCGTGGGCTGGGGATCGCTGGTGACACGCGGTGCCGCTTTCCTCGTCGATTGGTGGGCAATTGTCCAAGATGGCAGTGATCGGCACCGGACAACCAAAGATTCTACCAAGGGCAGCTTGCTTTGCGCATAACGCGAGCTGTGCGAGCGCACCAGAGCCGGATAAGACTATCGGGCTCACCGGGATGACGTGCGGAATTTACCCCTCGGGCCCGGGCGAACTGATTCTGTCACAGTGGGCGCGCCCGGCCCGCGGTGATGAAGCGCTGAGCGGCCGGCTCCGCACCCGGACGATATTGACTAGACTCATGATTGATTCTGTTCACCTTTGCTCCAGGAGATTTCCCGATGCCACCGACTCCCCCGCCACCAGGGCGGCGTGAACGCAACAAGCAGGCAAAGCTTGAACGGATCATCGCCGCGGCCAGCGAGCTATTTGCCGCCCGCGGCGTTGATGAGGTCACTACCCAGCAGATCGCCGATGCGGCGGACATCGGCACCGGCACGCTCTTCCTCTATGCCAGGACGAAGGGCGAGCTGCTGCTGCTCGTGCAGAACCACCACTACGCGAACTCCCTGGAGCAGGGCATCGAGGCGGCCGCCTCCACCTCCAATGCACTCGACGCGATCATGGCGTTGCTGCTGCCCGTGATCGAGTGCAACCGGGTGCAGGTCGAGAACGGGCGCACCTACCTGCGCGAAATGCTCTTCGGCGATCCAACCGAACCGCATCACGGCGAAGCGCTGCAGATCGTGGGTCGGACCGAGCAGGCCATCGCCGACATCCTGATCGAGCATCGGAGCCTGGACGCCGCAAGAGCGGCCACACTGGCGCGAGTCATCTCCTCGGTCCAGTTCGTGGCCATGGCTTCGGCAATCGACCCGGAGATCTCCAGTGCGCAGCTCGCCGAGGGCGTGCGCGCCCAGCTCGACGCTGTCCTTCCGGAGTAGCCGGCGGGCAATGGCGGAACGGGATTATGAGCGCGATTCCCCGCCCCGCTACGGCACGGTGATGACCACCTTTCCGCGCAGGCCGCCTTCGACTAAGGCACCAAGGGCTTCGGGGGCTCGAGCAAAGCCAAAGGTCTTGCCGACGACCGGTTTGATGGCACCGGTGTCCACCAGCTCGGCGATGCGGCGCAGCTGGCTTCCGCTGGGCGCCATGAAGAGAAACTCGTATTTCACGCCCAGGCTCTTGGCTTGCCTGCGTATTTTTGAGCTGAGCGCACGGGTCACCAGCCCCATGACGGGATTCAAGCCGTTCTCTGCGGCAAATTCCGGGGTGGGCGGACCGGTAATTCCAATGGCCTTGCCGCCGGCGCGAAGAATCGTCAACGACTTGGCGAGATTCTCGCCACCCAGGCTGTCCAGCACCAGGTCGAAATCGGACAATTCCGCTGCGAAGTCTTCGGTCCGGTAATCAATCACCTGGTCGGCTCCGAGGGCACGCAGGAACTCGGCATTCTTAGCGGAGGCAGTGGTGACCACGTGGGCTCCGAGGTGCTTGGCCAGCTGAATGGCGATGGTGCCCACGCCGCCGGCGCCGGCATGGATGAGGACCTTGTGCCCCGGCTGCAGGTTCCCCCGCTCGACCAGCGCCTGCCAGGCGGTGAGGGCCACCAGGGGAAGCGATGCGGCCAGCGCCTCATCGATCGACTTCGGCGCCGGCGCAACATCTGCCTCGTCGACTGCGACGCGTTGGGCAAAGCCTCCGATCCGGTGATCGCGCGGCCGGGCATAGACCCGGTCTCCGCGGGCAAAGCCCTGGACGCTCGCCCCGACGCCAATGACGGTGCCGGCCACATCGTGGCCAAGGACCAGCGGCAGCTTGTAGGGCAGGAACGCCTTGAGCTGACCGGTGCGGATCTTCTCATCTAGCTGGTTTGCGCCGGCCGCCGCGATGCCGATGAGCACATCATGCTCCCCCACCCCGGGTTCCGGGACCTCGGCTTCCCGCAGGACGCCCTTGTATTTCTCGATAATGAATGCGCGCATGCGTGATCTCCTGATGCAAGATGGTTGGCCATCGCCAAATAACTGATTCAAATCAATTATGAGCGCGCTCATTTACCCTGTCAATGATGACGCTTATCACCTGAAGACAGCAAAAAGCCGCCGCCTCCCCCGCAAGACTGACGTCTCTTGGGGGAAGCGGCGGCTTCTCGGTGCTGCTAGTGGGCGTGAGCCTCTTCCTCGGGAGCCTTCTCGGCAACCAAGGTTTCGGTGGTCAGCACCAGGGCAGCGATCGAGGCTGCGTTGAGCAGCGCCGAACGGGTGACCTTGACCGGGTCGATGACCCCTGCGTTCAGCAGGTTCTCGTAGACGCCGGTCTTGGCGTTGAAGCCCTCGTTCGGGCCGGTTTCGGCCACCTTCGAGGCTACTACCGCGCCGTCGAAGCCGGCGTTGGTAGCGATCCAGAACAGCGGCTGAACCAGGGCGCGGCGCACAATGCCCACGCCGGCTGCCAGATCGCCGGTCGCCGAGGCGACACGTGCGTCTTCGTCCAGTGCCGAGAGCGCGTCAACCAGTGCGGTACCGCCACCGGCGACAATGCCCTCTTCAAGCGCCGCACGGGTGGAGGACACGGCGTCCTCGATGCGATGCTTGCGTTCCTTGAGCTCAACCTCGGTGGAGGCGCCAACCTTGATGACACCGATGCCGCCGGAGAGCTTGGCCAGGCGTTCGGCCAGCTTCTCGCGGTCCCATTCGGAGTCGGTGCGGGCGTGCTCTGCACGCAGCTGGGCTACGCGCTCTGCGACATCTTCCTCGGTTCCGGCGCCATCAACGATGGTGGTCGAATCCTTGGTGATGGTCACACGGCGGGCGGAACCGAGAACCTCGGTGCCGACCTGGTCCAGCTGCAGGCCGAGCTCGGCCGAGACAACCTGGGCGCCGGTGAGGATCGCCAGATCCTGCATCATGGCCTTGCGGCGGTCGCCGAAGCCCGGAGCCTTGACGGCTACCACGTTCAGCAGGCCGCGCAGCTTATTGACCACCAGCGTGGACAGGGCTTCGCCCTCGACGTCCTCGGCGATGATCAGCAGTGGCTTCTTGGTCTCCAGCACCTTTTCCAGCAGCGGCAGGAATTCTGCCACGGTGGAGATCTTGCCCGGGTTGATCAGCACGACGGCGTCTTCCAGGACAACTTCCTGGCGTTCCTGGTCGGTGATGAACTGCGGGGACAGGTAGCCCTTGTCGAACTGCATGCCCTCGGTGAGGACCAGTTCGGTGGCGGTGGTCGAGGACTCTTCGATGGTGATGACACCGTCGGTGCCCACGGTCTTGAAGGCCTCGGCCAGCAGTGCGCCGATTTCCTCATCCTGTGCCGAGATGGCTGCCACGTTGGCGACCTTGTCTTCGACCGCCACGGCGTTGGCCTTCAGGCGTTCGGCGACAATCTCCACCGCCAGTTCGATGCCCTTGCGGATATCGCCCGGTGCGGCGCCGGCCGCTACGTTCTTCAGACCTTCCTTGACCAGTGCCTGTGCCAGCACGGTCGCGGTGGTGGTGCCGTCGCCGGCCACATCGTTGGTCTTGGTAGCGACTTCCTTGGCCAGCTGCGCGCCAAGGTTCTCGTATGGGTCTTCCAGATCGATCTCACGCGCAATGGTGACACCGTCGTTGGTGATGGTCGGGGCGCCCCAGCTCTTGGCGAGCACCACGTTGCGGCCGCGTGGGCCGAGGGTGACCTTCACCGTGTTTGCGAGCTTATCGATGCCCGCTTCGAGGGCGCGTCGCGCTTCCTCGTTGAATGCTAGCTGCTTAGCCATGCATTAACTCCTGAAATAGCATCGGTCGCAGTTCGGCCCCGAACCCCGTCAAACGCGTTCGCGTTAAAGGAGTTGGGACCGGAGAGCTGCGAGGTTGGCGTTACTTTACGACGACAGCCAGGACGTCGCGAGCCGAGAGCACCAGGTACTCTTCGTTGCCGACCTTGACCTCGGTTCCGCCGTACTTCGAGTACAGCACCACGTCGCCTTCGGCAACGTCCAGTGGAATGCGGTTGCCGTTGTCGTCAACGCGGCCTAGGCCTACTGCAACAACGGTGCCTTCCTGTGGCTTTTCCTTGGCGGAGTCAGGGATGACCAGACCGGAAGCGGTGGTGGTTACGGCCTCGACCTGCTTGATGACGATGCGGTCTTCGAGTGGCTTGATGGAGACAGACATGGTCTCTCCTTTTCGTGTATGAACCAATGAATGTAGGGTTTCGCCCTATGGCATTGGACCAACCGTCGTCGCGGTGCCAGTTGGTGTGATCCAGTCAGGCGGTGTGTCATTTCAAAAGGGACAAACGTCTCTTTCAAGTTGACACCCACAGATGACTTTAGGCCGTGGATTAGCACTCGGTCAAGGTGAGTGCTAACGATTGACCGAGTTCGTCACACTGGTTCGCCCAGAGCGCACTGCGGCCGACTCCTCAATGTCCTGTGGAGCGGAGAGATCCATCTCGGAAAGCTTGACCACCTTGGACTTGGTGACCATCCGGTGCACCAGCCACAGCCCCAGGAACAGCGGCAGCCCGATGTACGCCGAAAGCACTTCGAGTCCATGCCCGGCCATCACCGCCTGGTAGTTCTGCCCGACAATCACGGCGATCAGCATCACGAAGGCCACGATGGGCCCCAGCGGGAACAGCGGCGCGAGATAGGGCAGGTCCTTCACGCTGTAGCCCTGCGCCAGATAGCCGCGGCGGAAGCGGTAGTGCGAGATGGCGATTCCCACCCAGACGATGAACCCGCACAGCCCGGAGACATTCAGCAGCCAGGTGTAGGCGGCGCCCTGGCCCACCAACGCGGTCAGGAAGCCGAACAGGCCCACCGCCGAGGTGGCCAGCAAGGCCATGATCGGCACCCCGCGGGAGTTGGTGCGCCCGAAGACCTTGGGCGCCTTGCCGTCGTGGGCCATGGAGTAGAGCATGCGGGTCGAGGCGTAGAGCCCCGAATTCCCCGCGGAGAGGATCGCGGTGAGGATGACCGCGTTCATTGCGGCGGCGGCGAAGGCGATGCCGGCGCGTTCGAAGACCAGGGTGAACGGCGAGGAAGCCACATCGGCTTCGCCGCTGGCCAGCAGGCTGGGATCGGCAAAGGGAATCAGGCAGCCAATGACGAAGATGGCGCCGATGTAGAAGAGCATGATGCGCCAGAACACCCGGCGGATGGCCTTGGGCACCTCGCGGCGCGGATCCTTGGCCTCGCCGGCGGCCACACCCACCAGCTCGGTGCCCTGGAAGGAGAACCCGGCGATCATGAACACCGAGACTATGGACAGCCAGCCGCCGTGGAAGACGTCCTTGCCTTCGCGCCAATTGGCCAGCGGATCGGTCTGCGCGCCGAGCACCCCGAAGATCATCAGGATGCCGGCGGCCAGGAAGGCAACGACGGTGACCACCTTGATCATGGCCAGCCAGAATTCGCCTTCGCCGAAGGCCTTGGACGACAGGGCGTTCAGCGCGGTGAGCGCCACCAGGAAGGCCCCGGCCCAGATCCAGCCCGGTACGTCGGGAAGCCAGAAGCTCATGACGATGCCGGCGGCGACCAGTTCGGCCGCGACGGTGATGGCCCAGTTGAACCAGTAGTTCCAGCCGATGGCAAAGCCGAAGGAAGGCGAGACGAAGCGGGTGGCGAAGGTCTGGAAGGAACCGGCCACCGGGATCTTGGCGGTCATCTCCCCCAGCGACTGCATCAGCAGGTAGACCATGAGGCCTACCGCGGCATAGGCCAGCAGTGCGCCGCCCGGGCCTGCTTGGGCGATGGTGCCGCCGGAGGCCACGAACAGCCCGGTGCCAATGGAACCGCCAATGGCGATCATCTGCAGGTGGCGGCTGCTCAGCCCGCGCTTGAGCTGGTGCTGGGCCGGATCTGTTCCCGTTGCTGGATTCTCCGCCGCGGTGCCACGATGCACCGCTGCGGGTTGACTCGTGCTCTGCCTAAGTTTGTTCACAGGTGACATACAACACGAGAAGGCGGGGTTGATGCGACGTGCGCCACAGCAGGGACGGGACCAGCGAGCACCTCCCCCGCTCACCATGGCGGCGCCTTCGAGCCTGCAGCCCCATGCCGCTTCACTTCACAGGCTGGAGAAGACTAAAGCATGGCCGTTGGTACGGCGGTCGAGATGGAAGGTGCCCCATCCAAGAAACATGCTTTGCTTGGCCTTCGCCTATTCGAGAGTTAGCAATACTTGCTCTGACGATCGGCCACCTACGCAGTCTTTTGCACAGTGGCGCCTGCAAAAGCCTCGAACTGGAGCTCCTCCCGCTGCATTTCGTGGGGCTTGATAGCTCGGAACCAGTCCCATGAATATGACGCGCATTTGTCACATTGTGTCCGCAGTACGTCCCCCGAAGCCTCGAAACCCCGAACGCCGGGAAGGATGCCGGATGACGATAGGCTTGTTCCATGGCCCAGGCTTCAAATGATTCAACACTCAACGACCAATTCGCAGCTCTCCTCTCCCCCGAGGGGTGGGCTCTGCTGGCGACCGTCGATCCGTCCATGGCGGCAACCAAGGACGCAGCATGGTCGTTGAACGAAAAACTGCGCAAGGAAGGGCATGACGCCCAGGTGGTGCGTGCGGTGATCTCCCAAGCCGAACTGCGCTTCCGCGGCCGGGTCAAGTTCGGCCCCTTTGCCGACACCCTCATCTTCACCCCCGCAGGGCTTGAACAAGCCACTCGCCTGACCATCGCCGGGCTGCATGCCCGCCGATTCGTCAAGGCTGGCAGCACCCACGTGGCCGACCTGGGCTGCGGCATCGGTGCCGACTCGATCGCCCTGGCCAGCGCCGGATTGCAGGTCACTGCCGTGGAACAGGATGAAACCACCGCCGCGGCTACCACCTTGAACTTGATGCCCTTCGAAAATGCCCGCGTTGTGCACGGCAGCGCCGAAACCGCGGACCTCACCGGCATCGATGGCGTATGGCTGGACCCGGCCCGACGCACCGACGCAACCGGCAGTACCCGCCGACTCTTCGACCCGGAGGCATTCTCCCCTCCCCTGTCCTTCGTGGAGAAGCTCGTGGACTCCGGACTGGACGTCGGAGTGAAGCTCGGCCCGGGCCTGCCGCATGAAGCGATTCCGGCCGGTGCCGAGGCGGTGTGGATATCCGATCATGGTTCGGTGATCGAAGCCGGGTTGTGGTTCGGCAAGCTGAAACGCCCGGAGGTGGCGCGTGCGGCCCTGGTCATCGACAAGACCGGCGCTCACGAACTGACCAGCGAGCTCACCGTGGAGCAGGATCCTCTGGCTCCGGTGGGCGAACTCGAAGCACACCTCTACGAACCCGACGGTGCGGTGATTCGTTCGCACCTGATTTCCACACTGCTCGACTCCACCGGCGGACACCTGCTGGATGAGCACATCGCGTATTTCACGCACACCGAGCAGTTGCAGACCCCATTCGCCCGCGGGTTCAAGGTGCTGGAGGTCCACGACTATAACGTGAAGAAGCTGAAGTCCTGGGTGAAGGTCAATGGCATTGGCAGCTTGGATATCAAAAAACGCGGAGTTGATGTGCTGCCCGAGGAGCTGCGCCGCATCCTGCTGGCTGGTGCCCCGAAGTCGGCGAAGAAGCATGCAACGCTCATTCTTGCCCGAATCGGCCAGAATCGTGTGGCCGTCGAAGTAGAACCGCACTAATCTATAGTGATGCACGTCCCACCGGATGAATGTCTTGGCCGGGGTGGCGCAAAACCTACAATAAGCATGGAAGGCCCTCGAATAAATCGATGGTTTAACCGTCTAGTTTTATTCGGCTCCGGAGCCTTCCGTCCGAGACGTCAGCAAAAGGAGCGCCGTGCAGAAAATCGAGTTCGCCAACTCATCCCAGTCCACCATTGGTGTTGAATGGGAAATCGCCTTGGTCAATCGCGAAAGCGCGGACTTGTGCTCGGTGGCCGAAAAAATCCTTGATCAGCTCAAGGAGGATGCCGGACTTGGCCACGAGGATGAACACCCGACGGTGAAACCCGAACTGCTGATGAACACCGTTGAGGTGGTCACCGGGGTGCACAACACCGTTGCAGACGCGGCCGAAGAGCTACGCACCAATGTGCGCATGCTCAACGAGGTGGCTGCGAAGCACGGGGTGGATTTGTATTCCGCGGGTTCCCACCCCTTCGCCGCGCCGATCTCGCAGCCGGTCACCGATAAGGATCGCTACGCCAAGCTGATTGACCGCACCCAGTGGTGGGGACGCCAGATGGTGATCTACGGGGTGCACGTGCACGTTGGGCTGGACAGCCGCGATAAGGCCCTGCCGATCACCGACGGACTGATCAACTACCAGCCGCATTTCCAGGCACTCAGCGCCTCCAGCCCCTACTGGGGCGGAGAGGACACCGGGTACGCTTCGCAGCGTTCGCTGATGTTCCAGCAGCTGCCGGCCGCCGGGATCCCCTTCCACTTCAATTCGTGGTCCGAATACGAATCCCACGTGGCAGACATGCTGCATACCGGCGTCATCGATGACGTCTCCGAAATCCGCTGGGACGTCCGCCCGGTGCCGCGATTCGGCACCGTGGAAATGCGCATCTGCGACGGGCTGAGCTCCCTGGATGACATTGCCGCCATCACCGCGCTGACCCAGTGCCTGGTGCACGATATGTCCCTGGCGATCGAGGCCGGATACAAGGTCCCGGTCATGCCGGCCTGGTTCCGGGTGGAGAACAAATGGCGCGCCGCCCGCTACGGTCTGGATGCCATCATCATTCTCAACGCCCAGGGCGACGAGATGTTGGTGACCGACCACCTGCGCGCCGAAGTGAAGCGTTTGGCGCCGGTGGCTGAGCAGCTGGGCTGCGCCGATGAACTGCAGGGAATTATCCGTTTGATTGAGCGCGGCGCCGAATATCAATTGCAGCGCAATACCTTTGCGGCATCCGGTGGCGATTTCAAGGCAGTGGTGCAGGAGAACGTGGCCCGTATGAAGGCTGTGTAGCGACCGCAAGATACGTCTGTTACCTTCACCGCACTGCACAACAGCGACACTCAATGCGACTCGATTTACCCATCATTTCCCGCGCCAATATTTATATGGTCCGTGGGAGGATTTCTCGTAGCCTCCTGTACGTGCGCTTTGACAAGTTGCGTCATGAGTGCACCATAATTCATACGAATATCGGAAGTCACCCACACTTTTGTCCATACAGTCAGACTTCCAGACCATGCATTCCTCTCTTGGACCGATTTCCTGGACCCCGAATTGTTTTCGTCGTCCGATCGAACCGTCATATTTCCAATCGAGTGCGGTTTCGGATCAGGAAAGTCGCCACCGATGGCGGCTAAGAGATTTGCTCGAAGTTGGGCTTTACACGTTGACTCCGCGAGGTTGATAAAAATCAGCAAAAAGCCTCCTATCAGCAAACCCCACCCGATCTGTAGGTCTTGACTGTCAGAATGGTTCACGGCTGAGTCTTGCAGTTCAGGATCATTTGTATGATCGAGAGTGTTGGCGCCGGACGATTCGTCGATCTTTTCGCCCACCTTAGGATTACCTTGCTGAGATGAGGCTTCCGTGTCGGGTCTCGATGCATCTTTGGTTGCATCTGAAGAAGACACCACCGCGAACATGCCCAGAATAATCAAAGTTGCAGCGAACGTATACAGCAAAGCAGTCGAGAACCTGCCCTTGTCAATAAGAAAACGAATATTCTTCTGATTGTGCCCGGCACCGACAACTGCCTTAAGTAAAGTTCTGCTTGCTTTCAATTCCGGGTTCGATTCTTCCTGAGCACGAACCCAAATCTTATCGAGGAGTTCCGATTCCTGATGAAGTAGTTCGTATTGTCGTCGGTCTCGGTCACGCGAAAATCGTTCAGTCAATGACGTAGCAACCACCGTGATCACAGAAGAACCGAGAACAGCCACCACAATCGCAGTAAAATCCATATGGACGCAGTAACTTACCTGAGATCAATCTGCAGTTTGAGTTGACGGGTTTGTTGCCACTCGTCGCAATAAACCTGCGAGTTAGCTTCCGAGAATACTGACGGCAACCGAGCAAAGCCCAACGCGCAAGTGTCGGTAAGACCGACGAGATCGATTCCACCGCCGCTGCGATGAGCATCCTGCACCAGGACGTTACATCTTTGCTGCAACCCCGAGCTGACGGGGCACGTTCGGCACTGAATGTACTGCTGACTGCCAGACAGCGCATTGATTCGCAGCGCATTATGAACCGCAACGCGTTGAACGTTTTGGTTCGTGAAATCGACCTTGGCATCGACGCGCGGAAGACCTTGAATGACCGGCAGGACACCGAGATCAGCCGCTGGCGCCAACACCCTACCGACCTCGTGGAACAACGATATGCCAGGGAAGAAGCTGACCGACTTGCCATTGCGGAGAAGGAGGCTGACCGGCAGCTAAAGGAGAACAAGAAGGAGCTGTCTTCCATGGGTGAAGAACTTGCTCCTTGCCTTCAATCCCAGCCTGGTTTTGGTCCTGTGACTGTCGGGGCGATCATTGTTGCGTACTCGCACCATGGGCGTATCCACTCCGAGTCGGCGTTCGCCGCTATGGCTGGGACCACGCCGATTCAGGCTTCCTCCGGGAACACTGTGCGGCATCGTCTGTACTGTTATGGCGACCGGCGGTTGAATCAGGCGCTGGATGCGATTGCGAAGGTGCGAATGCGCTCTCATTAGGCGACCAAAGCCTACGTTGAGAAACGGACCCCGACGGGGTCAAGCTATCGGGAAGCCAAGCGGTTCCTCAATCGCTTTATTGCTCGGAATGTTTTCCGTCAGTTGCTGGTGCTGATGGCTTGACAGAACACATAAAAGGGTCAGTGTTCACGATGTACCGAGATTTCACACCAGGTCGCCGGACTAGCGGTACCAACTAACGCTATTCAGCAAAATATGATCAAATATGAATTATTCGTATGAGCGTGACCCACATTAAATTCTAAAATGAGGTTAAATATTAATGCAACTTACAAAAGAACTGCTCCACGAAATATATGATGGATGGGCTGAAGAGTTTAGAGAGCGAATGCCGGAAGCTCGATATGTATTCCCACATGTCAATGACGAAGACGGGGTCTATGAAATTCACTCATATATTGTTCTCGATGGAAATTATAACAACATCTCTCCTCAATACGAAGACGGGGTGGATACAATTGCTCTCCGAGCCATCGGTCTCTCTCAGGAAATACTCAAACTCATGGAAGGTGAAGATTTAAGGTTCGAAACGTCTACCGGTCAGGAAATAGTAGGGACGAGTGAGGCTTACAAAGCGGTGTGGGGATAGACGGAGGTCCACAACAGGATTGAGCGAGTCAACTGCGTCGGTTCTTCTGAACCTCACCAATTTGAGTGCCATCGGTGTCGCCCACGAAATCGCCGAACCACAGTCACTGGTGGAGCCCAACGAGACCTGAGCTGGCTGCCCACCTGCGGGGGTTAATCTCCACATGCATCCATACCCGTCTCGTGTACCTGGCTATAGGCCTCCTTCGCAGAGAGTATTGGCCTTCGGCTTTTACTACTGCTCCGCCCGGGGTAAGAGCGCTCTCGCGAATTCCGCATGTTAGATCATCTGGTTGTGTCCCCGAAAAGTAGTCCAGTGACTTTGTCAGTAGTCGTGTCCGACATTGGACTCAGGAGAAATCACAGAAACAATGGCGCACAGACACACCAGACCAGTCCAGCGTTAAAGTCCGTCAAGGAAACAGATGCTAAACGCAGGCCACCTAGTACCGCTGGCTCAACCAATATGAATCGAAAGAAAAACGCCGAAGCCAGCAAACACACCAAAGAGCTGGAAAAGGAAACGCCCACCTGAAAAAGCTGCTGGCCGATCAGATGCTCGCCAATGCCGCCCTGACCGATGTGGCTAAGGGAAAATTCTAAGCCCCGAACCAAGCCGCCGTGCCGCACGGATGGCGATGGATCAATTCGCTGGCATCCGAACGCTTCGCTTGCCAAGTCCTGAGCCAGAACCGGTCTGCACTGCGCAAGAAGAAACCACCGATGGGCTTTGATGAAGCGTAGCTTCGAGTAGACCTAAGCGCCGTCGCATCTTTGCATCCGAGGTGCGGCTGTCGTAAGGCCAGTTGGCACCTGCTGACCACCGAACGATGGAAAGACACAATCTTGAACAGCAAGCGTATTCGACAGCTGTGGCGCGAGCAAGGTCTGGTCTGCCAAGTCTAGACGTCGAAAGAAGCGCCGCACCGGTCCTAGATCCGGGGAGCAGAAGCGTTTGACCGCCGAGCATCCTATGCACGTGCTTAGCTTCGGATTTCAGCCAGATGCGACCTCTTGCGGCTGTCATATCTGATTCTTTAACGGCATTGATGAGTACACGAGGACCGCGCTGTCGATCATTGCCCGCCGGCCTTTCAAGGCTAAGGACGTGGTGGCAGTCTTAGAAGTCATCATTGCCGAAACCGGGACCAACCGGCGTTCTTGCGGTGCGATAACGGGCCTGAATTCACGGCCGGCGCGCTGGTGGATTGGTGCAACACTGTCGGGGTGCGCACTGCCTTTAAAGATCCAGATTCGCCCTGGCAGAGCGGTTTTTTAGTCGTTTAACGCTCAGTTCCGGCGAGAGCTGCTCTCCGGAGAAGTCATGGACACCATGGTGGAGGAAAAGTATTTGGCTGACGAGTGGAAAGACATTTGCGCTCAGGAACGTCCCCATGGTTCCTAGAATGGAATGACACGGTCCCGGTTTTGGGTTGAATGGGTTCTAGAGGACCAGTTAGCTATCGAATGGTTGCTGGACTGCTCAACGGGATCCAATCACAACAATGGCTGAATTGAACCTACTTGTAGGGCAGCTGGGATAGTGGGCTTGGGCAAAGACTACCCAGCCTGTCGGCACAGCGAAGCGGAATTACATCCACGTTTCTGGTGCAGGCCACTCCTCAATGAGTAAATCGACCATGGTTGAGCTTCTGACGTCGATGGACGATTCGTCAAATACAAACTGATAGTCGTTCACTAGTAACGCATTGAGGCGTAATGCACTGTGTTTGGACAGTTCTTTACGTTTCGATTCCCATGGATCATTGCCTAACGCTGGATTTAGGTTCGCGGTGACAAGTGTCAGGTTTCCGATGCGGTGAATGTGATTTTTCCGATTTTCTTCATCTTCAGGAGTGGCCGGCGCCGGGAGAGGCCAAGTGTTTTTCCAAGATTGTGGGATGACGTGTTCTATCGACAGCTTGGAAGGAAGCGTAAGTTTCTCTGTCTTGGACGAAAAAAGCCGAGATTCTACCGCTTTAAGAAGCATCCTCACTCGCGGTTGAGGCACCGATTTGTATAAATCCCTCGTGAGCAGGTGACCACGGAACGCTTCATCGGATGGCCACCAGCCGCTGGGCGTATCTTCGTCGAATGACTTAAGATAAGTAATAATTGAACTGACGGGGTCGGGCGCTCCATCCATCGTTTTAAGCAGTTCAAGCATGATTCTGTTGTAGTTCTTATTGGTAAGTCTCAACGTCATTCTGCGTACTAGCCAGGATTCAAGCACAGTCAGTGCTGTTTCGAGGCGATCCCTAGAAATTCGATTTTCCGCCACACCACGCCACAGCCGCAGTGCCACAGGGTAAATAACGCCGATGTCCAACACCTCCCGTCGGGCGAAGAACAGTTGTTCCCTCGTTCCATCTTCCAAGGAATGGAAGCTCCGGTAAATCCCAGCATCTGCGACTAGTGCGTCGGTAAATTCCTTAACGCTGTCGGGCGTAACCGCGAAGGAATTGAACAGCCTACTAAATTCGACGAAAAGCCCGGTAGCAGAAATTTCCGAATTGGTCTTTTCAGTGAGCCAATGCATGAGAAATAGTTCAACCCGGGGCCTTAGATACCTGCCTTGCTTGGTATTTTCACGCCACCAGGTGTCTCCGAACGTAGCTTGCCACACTTCACGG